>JAFGKP010000034.1 GCA_016928455.1 Methanomicrobia archaeon | reverse complement strand
GCCGCGAGCAAGTTCATGCAGAAGCTCTGGAACATACTCCGGTTCGCACTGCTGCATCTCGAAGCCTATGAACCCGGGACGGCCCCGGGCGAGCTCCGTGTGGTTGATACCTGGCTACTCACGAAGCTGAACAAGCTCGTGCAGTCCGTGACGGATGCGATGGAGACCTACAAGTTCGACGAGGCCATGAAGGAAATACGCGCCTTCACCTGGAATACGCTCGCCGATGATTACATCGAGCTGGCGAAATCGCGACTCTATGGCCGCGGCGGCGATGACGGTACGGAATCCGCGAAATACGCGTTATACCGGACACTCGTGACGCTCAGTAAGCTGCTTGCACCGTTTGCACCGTTCTTCGCCGAAGAGATGCACTTGCATATCGGGAACGGCGGCAGCGTGCACCGCGCACCGTGGCCTGTGCTCGTTCCAGAGGAGCTCAACGCCGATGCAGAGGCACAGGGTGATCTTATAGCCGATATCGTTCGCGCGGTTCGTCACTACAAGTCGGAGCAGGGTATCGCGTTAAATGCGCCGCTGGGCACCCTGCGCATCTACGGAGCACAGGTGAACACTGAGGACATCGAGAACGCAATGGCAACACCGGTCGAGCTCGTCGCGCAGGCGGGTCCACGCGAAACTGCCGGCACGGTGCTCGATGTCCGGGGCACGCAGGTCGAGTTACTTAAAGAGTAATCCATAACAATTAAGGGGTACGAGATGGCAAAAGGAAAAACAGCGAAGAAGGGAAAGCGCGAGGAGAAGAAAGAAGGCGCAAGCAGAGGCGAAGAGCGCGGTCTTATGTCCTCCGCAGGGTTGATGCGGTACTACGACGTCGAGGAATCCGCGATAAAGATGTCACCGAAGATGATCCTGATTCTTGGTGTGTTTATTGGCGTGGTCATCATCGGGTTGGAGATCTATTTTGGCACCTGGCCAACAACGTGAGTGAGGGCGGGCGGTGACTCATGCAGCAGCGTAGCGCCGGAATGGTCGACATCAGCGCTAAAGGCAATGTCGAGCGTACCGCAATCGCATCGGGCACGATTTACCTGAATCCAAGCACGATCGAGAAGATTCACAGCGGCACGACCAGAAAGGGGAATGTGCTCGGCTGTGCTGAGGTCGCCGCGATCCTTGCTGTGAAGCGGACGCCTGAAGTCATTCCGCTCTGTCACCAGATAAATATCGAGCAGGTGACCGTGGAATTTAGCGTGGGCACTGACCGGATTAGCGCCTCTGTCTCGGTCAAATCGGTCGGCAAGACGGGCGTTGAGATGGATGCGCTCCATGGGCTCTCCATTGCACTCCTGACCATCTGGGACATGGTGAAAGCGGAAGAGAAAGACGAAACGGGCAATTACCCACATACGCGGATCAGCGACATTCAGGTTGAGAAGAAGGAGAAACGAGCGCTTGCGTATAGCCCCTCGTAGCTGATCGGAGTCCCTAACGCAGCTTCAGAACGCTACTGAGTCTATAACGCAGCTTCAGAACGCTACTGTGCCACCATTGCGGACTGTAAGCAAATACCGTTGCGAAACGTCAGAATGAGCAATAAGAGCGCCCGCCGTCATGCTAGCGTAACGCAACGCCGAAGACACGCTCGAAATTACGTTCGATTGCCTCGTTCACTGTCTCGAGCGAGAGCTTCTGCTGCCGCGCTATTTCCTCATATACTACCGTAACATTCTGCGGCACGTTCCGTTCGTTCCCCACGGTTGCGAGATACGGTGCATCAGTCTCCGTGAGTAATGCGGATAGCGGTAGCCGTTTCGCTATCTTCTTCATGCTCTTGCTGCGCACAATCGAGGTCGGGAGCGAGACATAGTAGCCTTCCTCGCTAATCTCCTCCGCAACGGCTGGCTTGCCCGTGAAGCAGTGGAAGATCGCGCTTTTTACGTCCTCGCCCCGGACTATCTCCAGGCCCTCCTCGATTGCCTCGCTGCCTGTACCGCGGAGATGCAGCACCACCGGCAGCTGTAGCTCGTTCGCCAGCCCGAGAAACTCCACAAAAACGCACTTCACTCGTTTCAACTTCAACGGATCCTTCACCCAGTAGTAATCGAGTCCGATCTCGCCGATACCTACGATCGCGCGCCGGTGCGCACTGATGAATTCCGCATACCGCTCGATCTCCTGATCCGTTATATCCTCCACATAGATCGGGTGCAGTCCGAGCGTTACAAAGATGAAGCTGGTGTGCGCCGCAGCAAGCTCCAGCGCATTCTGCGCGGCTGCTGGTCCGGCACCACAGATCACCACGGCACTGAGGACGCGCTTCGCGTCCTCGATCACCTGCGTACGATCCGCATCATACTCAGCCATCGTCAAATGGCAGTGGATATCGATAATTTCAACCACCTCAAATCTTTCGTATTTACCCGGTATCGTGGTAAAATCCAGTACCTTACCACGGGCGTTTATTATGAATGAGCGGTCTGCCTGTGCACGGCGAGAAAAGCTCTTACTTCAGCCCCAGCTCAGACCGCTGGAGCATGAGGAGATCTTCCGTACTGAGTTTCTCGCCCTCTTTAAACCGCTCGTAAATGCCCTTCGCCTTCTTCCGCGCTTCTAACCGCTCGCGGAAACTCCAATCTTCACGTATCTTCCGGCGCAGCCCCATGATCACGCGGTCGAAGTCCTTCATGTCTCTGAGATACCTGATGTACAACTTGTGCGCTTCATCCGCTTCTTCCTGCGCCTCCAGGAACAGCCGGTGCGCCTCATCAGCCTTCTCGCGCACACGATCCGCCTCTTTGAAATGCTCAATCATTTTATCGTGGCTCTCGTGCGATAATTTCACGTACTCGATTACCTCTTCGTGATACTGGTCCGATTCCTTGCGATAGGCCTGCGCTTTCTTCAGCAATTCCGCCAGTTTCTTGTCCTTCTCCAGCTCGTTCTCCATACGCTCGAATTCACGCCGCAGCTCCGTGATCTTCGCGACCAGTTTCCGCTCCTGATCCTTGCTCATCACTTCTACCTGCTGCCGCAGCTCCAGCTCATCGATACGTCCCCGTAACTGCTCAAAGGCCTGGATGCTTGCTAGATCGTTCCGTTTGCGCTGCTTCTCCACCAGCTGATAATAACTCGACGCCTTGCGGTTCAGTTCACCACGTTTCGTCTTCTTTTCCGCGATCAGCTTCTCATATTCCTCACGCTGCTGTTTGAACTCTTTTGCCTGCTCCACTGCCTGTTTGATGCGGGCATTCAAATCATCACGTAATTCCGCCCACTTACTGGCCTCGGCATTCAACTCAGTTCGCCGTGCTTTATACTCATCAGCCTTCTTGATTATTTCCGATCTCCGTTCCTCTAGCTCCTCTAGCATCCCTAACTATATCTCTTTCCGTCCTTTATAAATACTCTTTGATTTCTCACCTAACGTAACTCGGGAAATGCGTACGCATTCTTACCCTCAAAGCAGTACCGTGCATCCTGATATCCACGTCTCAAGTCTTTCACTGCCTCTTTTATCCTCTGCACATCCTCGTTCCCCATCACCACGCGTGCTATAAGCGCTGCAACTTCCCGCATCTCCGATTCCTTCATACCCACCATCGTCAATTCCTGCACGCCCAGCCTGATGCCCGAGGGGGTGTCGGGATTTTTATCCGCGGGCAGGAGGTTCTTATTGATAATGATATTCGCACGCTCCAGGTGCTCTGCTACCGTCGCGCCACCGCCGAGCTTGAGAACGTTGATCGCTATCTGATGCGATTCGGTAAAGCCCTTATGCTCGCAGAGCACCTCAAAACCCTCCTCGTAGAGTGCGCCTGCCAGGGCCTTCGCATTCGCCACGATCTGCGACGCGTATGCCTCGCCGAACTCCAGCATCTCAGCCAACGCCACGGCCAGGCCTGCAACATGATGGAGATGATGGTTGCTCACCGTGCCGGGGAAAACCGCCTCGTCTATACGCTGCTTCAGCTCCTCTTTGCAGAGGATGAGTGCGCCCTGCGGGCCGGGAAAGGTCTTATGCGTGCTGCACGCCACCACGTCCGCGCCTTCACGGAGTGGATCCTGGAATCGTTTACCCGCGATCAGTCCAAACACGTGCGAGCCATCATACACGATCCGTGCACCCAGCTCGTCCGCAGCTTCGCGCGCCGCTGCTACGGGATGCGGGAAGAGGAAGAGGCTAGCACCAAAGAGTAAGAGCTTGGGCTTCTTTTCCCGTATCTTCTGCACCATCAGCTCCGTATCAATGTTCATCTCATGCGCGTCAAACGGGAAGGTGAACAGCTCGAGATCACGCATACCCGGTATGGAGACCTTCGAATGACTGATATGGCCACCGTTCGGTACGGAAAGTGCCATCATGCGGTCTCGCGGCGCGGTCAGCGCAAAGAGCGCTGCTAGATTCGCCGTCACGCCTGAGATCGGCTTCACATTCACGTGCTCCGCAGCAAACAGCGTTCGCGCCAGCGTGATCGCCTTCTCCTCGATCTCGTCGATGTATTTGCAGCCCTGGTAAAATCGACTGCCCACCTCACCCTCGGCGTACCGGTGCGAGAGATCGGAGGCAAGCAGCATTCGTACAGTATTGCTCGTGACATTCTCGCTCGCGATGAGCGGCAGTGCAGTCGCGTAGAGCTCATGATGCTTCTTCACCGCATCGATCACGCTTCTTATCTCTGATCGCATATCGTCTGCCATCTTTCTCTCCTTGACTTGAGGTCTACCTATCTATCTGTATTCTTACCGCTCCAGTAAAATAGAAAGAACAGCCATGCGCACGGGAATACCGTAGAACGCCTGGGTGAAGTAGCGCGCGTTCGCCGTCTCGTCCACGTCTGCTGCGATCTCATCGAGCTTCGGGAGTGGATGCATGATCACCGCGCGGGGATTCTCAGCCAGCAGCCCGGTCGTTATGCGGTACGTTCCCGCAACCTTGTTATATTCCGTCGGATCCGGGAATCGCTCGCGCTGGATCCGTGTCATGTAGAGCACGTCCACTTCCTTGATCACGTCACGGAGATCAGTGGATTCGAAAATATCGACGCCCGCTTCGATCAGATCCATCTTGATCTCATCAGGCATACGCAGCGCCTCAGGTGAGATGAAGAAGAGCTTCGCGCCGTAGAGCGATAACGCGTAGGCCAGTGAATGAACCGTTCGGCCGTATTTGAGGTCGCCGATCAGGGCGATTCTGAGCGAATCCAGTAACTGCTCCTGCTGTATCGTGTACAGATCGAGCAGTGTCTGCGTGGGATGATGGCCGGCACCGTCGCCTGCATTGATGATCGGCACGGTAGAAAACGAGGTGGCCATTCGTGATGCGCCCTCCTTCGGATGCCGGAGTGCAATGATGTCGCAATAGCTTGAGACGATTCGTATCGTATCGACCAGATTCTCGCCCTTCGCCACCGAGGTCGTCTCGGGTGACGAGATATTGATAACCTCACCCCCGAGCCGCTTCATCGCTACCTCAAATGAGAGCCGCGTACGCGTACTGGGCTCGTAATAGAGGTTGGCGAGGATCTTACCGGACAGTAAGTCACTGGTCTTCGAGCCCCGTGCGTAGAGTTCCAGCTCCGCGGCACGACTCAGGATGTAATCGATCTCTTCTTTCGTGAAATCGCGTGTGGAAATGATGTGCCTTCTCGCGAACATCGCGTCTGAGAGATTGATAGCGGGTGCAGGTATAAGAATATACCGTTAAGGGCGCGAGAACCCGCGAAAATGAGCAGAGAGGGAAAAAAAAGAAAGAAAAAAAAAGACGGAGTTTAGAGAGCGTTTACAGCAGGTGAAATCGCTTTCGCCCTCTCACTTCGTTTTCATTGTTATCTCGAGCGACGAGACGTTTGCTTTATCTCCACCTTCGCCTACGATCTGCTCTGTTCCGATTTTTATGTCCTTCACTTCTACACCCGGCATGAACTTGTTCCGTACTACTTCCGCTGTGTCGACCGCCCTCGAGATTGCTCTTCCGCGTGCCTTGATCAAGACCTCATCAAAGCCGTTGTTAAACTGCGTTACGACTGCCAGGACATAACTCATCACAGACTTATTCCCGATATATATCACGTTGTCTTCTCCAGGCATTTTTTGGTTCACCTGAGTGATAGAAGGAGGGGGTATATTTAAAGGTATATTCCTGCCCGCGCGCTACGCGCGCGAGCCATGCAACGAGCGTGCCATTTTTCTTTCCCGCCATGCCTTTCTTTATACCGTGTGATACGGAACGATGCGGGCAGTGGTCTTTGAACCCTTCTCGGGCGCGGCCGGCGATATGATCCTCGGTAGTCTGCTGGCGTTAGGGGTGAAGGAATCGAAGATAGCAGACGCTATTTCAGCTTTCAATCTCGCACTGGAGGTGACTGAGGTGGAGAAGCGCGGTATCATGGCGAAACAGGTCGCCTTCGTCCCGACCCGGGCCGCGGCGGAACGATCAGGCAGCGATCGTTCGTATACCGATATGCGGCACGCACTCGAGCAGAGCGGACTGCCTGAGCCGGTCGTTCAGCACGCAGTGAGCGCCTTTGAGCGAATTGCGCAAGCAGAGGCGATCGTGCATGGCATTCCCAGGGACAAGATCACGTTCCATGAGCTGGGTGCACTTGATACGCTGGGCGATCTGGTGGGCAGCGCCGTTGCCTTCCTGGCGCTGAATCCGGACACCATTCTCAGCACCCCGATATCGCTCGGCACGGGCTTCGTGCAGATCGAGCACGGGTGCTTTCCTGTTCCGGCACCGGCGACACTCGAGATCCTGAGAGATACCGCATTGCTCTATCGAGGCGGACCAGCGGTGCTCGACGCGGAGCTCCTCACGCCGACAGGCGCCGCACTGCTCGCGCAGTTCGTGGAGCGATCTGAGCCCGCCTTCCCGCAAGTGCAGATAGAGAAGATTGGCTATGGCGCAGGAACGCAGGACCTGCCCGTCCCGAACGTCTTGCGCGCAAGCCTCGGAACAATCACCGACCTGTCACGCGACTTGATCGAGGTGCTCGAGACGAACGTGGATAACGTAACGGGTGAGATGGTGGGTAACCTGATCGAAGTGCTCATGGCTGAGGGCGCACGCGACGTGGCGGTGGCACCGGTGCTCATGAAGAAGGGCAGGACGGGCTATCTCATCACCGTGATCACCGCGCCGCAGGATGCCGCTCGCATTGCGCAGCGGCTCATGGCTGAGACCGGTACGCTGGGTGTACGTGTCATGCAGGTGAAGCATCGCTTCGTTGCGGATCGTGAAGAAGCGCACGTGAAGGTGCGACTCAAGGGTGTAGAGCGTGACGTGCGCGTAAAAATCGGCCGAGATGCCGCGGGGCAGGTGCTCACGGTGGCTGCGGAGTTTGAAGATGCGAAGCGGGTGGCGCGCGAGTTGAACATGCCGCTGAAGGCTGTGCTGAAGGCCGTGGAGGGTACCTTTTTCTATACCTAAGACCAAGCACTGTTAGGGGTGGATGGGGTCTTCTCAGCTCGGGAGAATAATGCGCGGAGGTTGCCGAGAGGACAAAGGCGCAGCGTTGAGGTCGCTGTCCCGTAGGGGTCCGAGGGTTCAAATCCCTCCCTCCGCAT
>JAFGKP010000033.1 GCA_016928455.1 Methanomicrobia archaeon | reverse complement strand
CTGTACGTGAAGAATCAGAAAGATCTCGGCTCTGCTTGCGGCATCAACAAAGGCTGCGCCTCTGTTGCCATCGTGGACCCCGGAAAAGCAGATGAGGCGATCAGCAAGATTGCAGAGGAATTGAAGACGCTGAAAGGGTAATTGGGGAGAGTAACCAACCAGACAGACAGAAGAAATGAGTGAAGAGAGAGGGACACCTGCGGAGATCATAGAAATCGTTGGCCGGACAGGGATGCACGGCGAATCCATCCAAGTGAAATGCAAGATACTGGAAGGCGATAATAGAGGGCGAATCCTTACGCGGAATTGCATCGGACCCATACGCGTCGGGGATATCTTAATGCTGGTGGAGACGGCGCGCGAAGTACGGAAACTTATACGGAGGTAACGGATCATGGAACAGCGATGCTCGTTTTGTAATATACCCCTGGCGCCTGGAACCGGGAAGATGTTCGTGCGGCGTGACGGCACCGTCCTGTATTTCTGCAGCTCTAAATGCGAGCGAAATATGCTCAAGCTGCGCCGGAAGAGCAGGAAGTTGAAGTGGGCGGCGAGTGCCAAGGATTGATGCGGCCTGCCACCGTTCTTTTTTAAGCTTCTTCACGTTTTGAGACGATCAATACGCGGTGACGTGGTGCGCTTATTAGCCCTCAACGATTTTGCGGCCGAGCGGCGAGGAGAACCACCCGACTGATCTCGGATTCGTCGGCCACGGTGTACGGATATCCAAGCGCCGCCAATTCATCTGCAAGTGCTGCTGCGAATGCGCTCACATGCGCATGCAGCGGCATTGCGGCCCTGGTCAGCCGCTTCCGCGAATACCCGAGATGCATATAGGCTTTCACCTCGATGAAGTCGGGACTGGCGCGATCAACCAGTGCCGCGTAGCCTGCCGGATTGAGCATGTTCATACCCGCGATACAGGTGATCCGAATAACGCGTCTCGTTTGCCCTTTTAACTGATGCAGTACATCCAAGGAGTCCTGTATCTTTTCCCAGAAGTGGGCGTGCGCTGTTTCTCGGTACGCGGTCTCGTCAGGCGCGTTTAACGAGAGGTACAACTGAAAGGGACGAATCGAACGGATCATCTCAGGCTTCGTGCCATTCGTAACCACGAAGGTCGTCATACCACGCGCCTTGAACTGCTCGATCAGCTCCTTCAAATGGGGGTAGAGTGTCGGCTCACCGATGAGCGAGATCGCGACATGCTTGGGCATCATCGCTTCTTCAAACAGCTCGCTGCTGGTCTTTGCCGAGCCTTTAAAGCCTGATATAAGCCGCTGCTGTTCCTGTAAGCACGCCTCGACGAGCTCATCCGGCGGATCCCAGATCACCGCTGCCTCATCGTGATCGACCGTAAAGGCTTCAAGGGGTCGCCAGCAATGAACGCACCGCTGGTTACAGAAGATGGAGGGCGTCATCTGAATACAGCGATGCGCACGAATCCCGTAGAATTTGCCTTTGTAACAGTTACCTTCACCACGCAGCGATTTCCGCAGCCAGAGACACGTTTTCACCGCACTGTGCAGGTGTGTGCCGACGAAATGGTAGCCCTGCCGCTCCAGGGTGCTCAGTGTACCCTCAGTAAACTTCGATGTAGCCCTCATCGCCATTCACGAGCACCTCCTTGCCGTCCGTTATCAGGTCGCCCTCGATCGGATCACGCTCAAGTGAGTCAACGACCGGAATCTCCGCAATGATTGCGCCCGCCGCGACAATCGTTCCTGCAGAGCGCGTGACCATTGCAGCCGGCGCCTTTCCATGCTGTTTAAGCTGGTAAATGACGTACGAGCCAACGGTTGAGCCCTTGCCACCCGGAAAGATCAGCACACGATTCGCGATGCACGTTCCATAGATATCTACCGATTGATCAACGATAATGCCCGTGAGAGGATCAACGCCGCCCAGGAACGAGATTCTGTGCTGCGAGATCAACGCCTTCCCGCTCGCGATTCCTCGCGAGATGCTCCTGCCCTGGAGTTTCAGCACTCCTCCTTGCGGCTCTTCGCCAGTCATACGCACGGGCATGTCCTCGTTTCGTTTTCTCCTGATCGCTTCTGTTTTGTATAGCGAATATTTAGGATTTTATAAGGATAAGAGGCGAATAGTTACTTGAAGGCGATAAACATGGAGGAGAGCGGGAGAGGTTTAACGGAAAAAGAGCGTGCGCAGCAGGCTGAATTGCAATCGCTGCTCGTACAACTGCGGCAATACCAAGCGCAGGCCGAGCAAACGACGCAGGAGGTGCTCTTCGTTCGGCAAGCGATTGTGGAGCACGATAAGGCGATTGAGACAATCAAACAGTTAAAGGTGATGAAAAAGGGCAGCGAGCTGCTCGTGCCCATCGGTGCAAATTCATCAATTTATGTCACGCTCAGCAGTCCTGAGAAGATCATTTTGATGATTGGTGGCGGCATCAGTGCCGAACGAGACCCTGATTCTTCAATCGCGTACTTAACCGAGAAGAAGACGGAGCTGGAGAATTCTCAGCGTGAGATGAACGAGCTCTTGCAGCGGCTGGATCAGGAGGCGCAACGGTTACAGAAACGGTTGCAGGAGCTCGCAGCGCAATCGGAAGCCGCCCCGCGTGGAGCACGCCCAGCGTAGCGTAACGTATCGCCAGTTACTTTGACCGCCCTGGAAGGGCACGACCGA
The DNA here is from genome assembly GCA_016928455.1 of Methanomicrobia archaeon. Classification (GTDB taxonomy): domain Archaea; phylum Halobacteriota; class Syntropharchaeia; order Alkanophagales; family Methanospirareceae; genus JACGMN01. The sequence goes on along the minus strand of JAFGKP010000033.1, from coordinate 765 downwards.
GTTCAGAGAGACAAAATGTTCGATCGACTGAGAAAGAAGCTTACCGAGTTTCGGGAGACGGTGGTAGAGAAAATAAAGGAGAAGAGTGAGCGTGAGGACGAGGAGCTGGGGCAGGTCGAAGCGGCAGAGCCAACGCTCGCGGAAAAACGCGTGCCTCATACCAGCTTGAAGACGGCGATCTCGGAGCGCGGCAGAGCGTTCATCGACCGCGAAACGATCTTAGACGAGAAAGACCTGGAGACACCGCTCGAAGAGCTGGAGACCGCGCTCCTGGAGAGCGACGTTGCTTTCTCAGTAGCGGAGGAGATTGTTGCTGGCGTGAAGCAGGAGCTGGTCGGAGAGCGTAAAAAATGGCGTGAGAACACCGAGGAGTTGGTGAAGGATGCCATCAAGAACGCTATGTTGAAGATCTTTACTGTGGATAATCCATTTGATTTTGACGAGTTTGTGGCGGCACATGAGAAGCCCGTCAATATCGTGTTCGTCGGCGTGAATGGCACGGGGAAGACGACGAGCATCGCGAAGATGGCAAAGAAGCTGCTTGATGCAGGCTATTCGGTCATATTAGCCTCTGCCGACACGTACCGTGCAGGGGCCACTGAGCAGATTGAGACGCACGCGGCAAACCTGGGCATCAAGGTGATCAAGCATCAGTATGGCGCGGACCCCGCTGCGGTCGTCTATGACGCGATGAACTATGCACGCGCGCACGGCAGTGACATCGTGCTCGCGGATACCGCGGGCCGGATGCACACCTCGGTGGAT
>JAFGKP010000032.1 GCA_016928455.1 Methanomicrobia archaeon | reverse complement strand
GGATACCCCAGCACCTCGTTGAGATACGAGTGATCAACCAGTGCGAGCACGTCAGCGATAACAGCCTTCAATTCCGCAAAATCGGCCACGCAACCGGTTTCATCCTTCTGCTCGCCGTCCACCACGATATCCACACGATACGTGTGCCCATGAAGCTGTTTGCATTTCCCCGGATGCCGGGCGAGCGAATGCGCCGCGTCAAAATGGGTGGTGATCCCGAGTTTCATTGTTCGTCCTCTCGCACACGCCCAAATGCGAGCCTGTTTACCTCTTGCATTCGCAGATATTTAAATACGAGGTGCACTGATAGTATACAGAGACATGGCTTGGGGCAAGAAGACGCTGGGCAAAAAGATCAGGCTCGCGAAGGCGAATCGGCAGAATAGACGGATTCCCGCATGGATCATGGTGAGGACGAACCGGCAGGTGACCACGCACCCGAAACGACGGCAATGGCGACGCACAAAGCTCAAAGTGTAAGTAAGTAAATAAGTAAGTAAGTAGGTGAGTGGGTACTACTACTACGTACCGTAAAGGAGCGTATTAAGGGGGTAAGCACGAACATGGGCGAAGAGAAAAGAAAGGGCATTGACGAGCGGATATATACCATACCGCTCCGGTCAGTGAAGAAAGCGCCACGGTGGAAGCGAAGCACCCGGGCAATAAGCGTGATTCGTGATTTTCTGCAGCATCATACCAGATCGGATGTTGTTCTTTTAGATTCATCAATAAATGAGAAGGTGTGGGAACGGGGGTCGCAGAAGCCACCGTCCAGAATTCGCGTGAAGGTAACGGAAGAAGAGGACGTTGTCAAGGCTGAGCTGGTAGAATAAGGTATTCTGATTTGATGAAGCGGCGAGGCGAGCAGGAGATAAGAAGGCTTTTTACGATCGAAGGCACCTCGTTTATCGGCGTCGTTGCCACCTGTACCGAGTCCCTCGTCCTTGTACCCCGCTTCGTTCCTCAGCGGCTCGTGACCGAGCTGGAGCGTTCGCTGGGTGTGCCGGCGGTGCGAACCCTCGTTGCTGAGACGTCGCTGGTCGGCTGTCTGGTCGTGGGGAACGCAAACGGCCTGGTCTTCTCACCCTACGCACTGGACAGTGAGCTCGAGCGCATCGAGGCCGTGGCACGTGCTGCGGGGGTGCAATTGCACCTGAGCAAACTGCCCGAAGCGGAAGTGCTGAGTGCGGCGGGTAACATCATTCTGGCGAACGATTCCGTGGCGCTCGTGCATCCGGAGGTATTGGAGGAGACGCGGGAGCTCATTCAGTCCACGCTCGGTGTGCAGGTGCATACCGGCACGATCGGCGGCGTGAAGACGGTGGGCATGGCTGCGGTGGCGACGAACAAGGGCGTTCTGGTGCATCGTAACGCTACGTATGATGAATTGGAGTTTCTGGAGCAGATCTTTGAGCTACCGGTGGGGGTCGGGAGTGTGAATTTCGGGATTCCGCTCATCGGTGCTGCGCTGCTCGCGAACTCCAGAGGCTATGCCGTGGGCGATGAGACCTCAGGCGCGGAACTGGGGCGTATCGTAGACACGCTCGGGTATGAAGAGCCCAAAGAGGCTGCAGATTCAGAATTTTGACCGGGTGTGCGCTCAGCTCGGCGCTCAGCGGAACCAAAAAATGAACGTGAACCATCACGATACCATAGGGCCGTTACGAGCCCTATTGCCGATCTACCTGTTCCTTCGTTCCCGCAGCCCCGGTTTGCTTCGGTTTGAGATCCCTCTGCAGGGCTATATTTTGCGGAGCTGGTTCTGCCACCGAGCGATGTGTTCATCCTCGTCCGCTCGGTTCTTCTCGATCATCCTGCGGGTATCATCATCCTAATTGATCGTTTGGAGCAGTTCATCATAGTGTTTTGTGGCGGTATTCTCGACCCAGATGCCTGTCTCGAGGATCGCTTTCTTTCCTCGCAGCCGGGAGATATAGCCAAAGACCGCGCTGATAACCCAATTGATCCAGCGCGACTTGCTCGGCTTCCACCCATATTCGTAGAGTTTGATCTGGAAGTCCTGGAGATGGGTCATCTCATTCGCCATCGCCGCGATCAAGAGCCGGTTGAACTCGCTCGCATCGTTCGTTAGCTGAAACTTGTAGACGTTGATAGCCATGGTCTCCGCGGTATGTAACGTCGTAAACCCTTTTTAATCGCGTTTAACCGTTCAGGAGCCATTCCCGTCCCTCTTAGCCTGATATCAGCAACCCGTATCGGCGGGCGAATCAATTCGATATCATAGTTCTCTTTTACCTGCCCCTGGTTACCCGCAGGAGCACGCTGTTCTTTCTTCATACAGTAGCAATCCCTCTGCCGGCTATAAGAAACTAGCGGTTGACGGCTTCATCCCGAAAGTCGATTCGCGGGAATAAATACCTGCGCGGTTGCCGCTTCACAAAGGATATATATTATCAAGACGGAGAGCATACAGAGTAGATGGGGGGGCGTATGTGGGGTTCTCCTCGTGGCAAGAACCTGAAATTACTGGCAGTTCGACCAGAGGGGAATTCCCCACTCCTTCCCCAG
>JAFGKP010000031.1 GCA_016928455.1 Methanomicrobia archaeon | reverse complement strand
GGGTGTGTAAAAATGGTCTTCCCTGAGCACGAACACCGCGACCACCGGGCCCTCAAACTGCTCTTTCAGATTGCCGTAGGACTTCACGTCAGTAAAACTGCTCAGTAAGTCCTGCTTCAGTTCAGCTTCGAGCGCCTTACTCACCGGGTCGGTGCCCACTACGTAAAGATAAACCGTTCCGGAGAGGTCAGGCTCGGGTTCCATCGCTGAGTAGGTACTCACCTGCGAATCGGCGGATGATTCTGATCGAACCAGCCCGAAATCAAGAGCACATACGGAAATGATAAAACCAACCAGTAAAACAAGCAGGAAGATCACAAATATTCGCTTCTTCCCGATCAGAGCAGTTCTCAGCTTCTTCATCTCTCACGCCTCTGTTTTCGGATACTCATCTTCAGGATGCGAGGCAGAAAAATTATTGTGCTCCCCGAATGCTTTGCGATGGTACACGCCGTCGCTCGCTCGTCTGCCCGCTCCACGAGCGAGAACCACCCACCAGTATCGGAAACCACAGCATATCTGCTTATTACAGGATCTCCTGATTCTTGAACTGTCCTTCAATGAACTCAATCAGTTTCCCCACAATTACCGATACAATGACCATATAGATTAGCAGCACGCCCACGAACTCCGTGCCGAAGTAATAGATCATCAGGGGCAACAGGGGGAGCTTGATCGCGCGATTGTACAGGAACACGGCAACCAGACCGCTGCGCATACCCTGTTCACGCAATTCCTGCAGGAGTGGATACCAGACGTAAATCGCGCCGTGGCTCAGTATCCCGGCGGCGATAGCCAGGAGCCAGCCTTTCGCGCCCGAGCCCTGCCCCACGTACTTCGAGATCGTTTTCGGCGTGACGAAATAGTTGAGGAACCCCATAAAACAGATGACAATCGCCAGGATCGGCGCTATGGTAACCAGCACATCGCCACTTGCCATGAGCGCTTTCTGGATGCTGGCGGGCTCAAGCAGATAAAGAACGAGGTACAGGAGGAGCACGACACCCAGGAAATAGAGCCCGTATGAGAGCTCCTTCTTCCTTTTCTTCGCCCCTTCCACCTTCCACTTTCCCGCGCCTCGTTCCGTTGGCACGCCGGTCCCATTCATGTGAGCACCCCCACCGTAGCAACCGTAACGATTGCGACCGCAATGGCGAAGATAAAGCAGAGGATGTTCCGTGCGGTTGCGAACCGCCACCCCAGGATCGCAGCTTCCGCAGGGAATTGGACAACGCCAACCGTCACCCAGGCAACAATGAAGCCTGCAACGGCAAAGAGGCTCACCTTCGCTGCGAGCAGCTCACCACCAATGATGTAACTGATGATCGGGTTACCGGCGTAGACGCTCCCAATCGCCACGCCGATGAGCGTATCACGCACCACGGCACCCGTGAAAACGGACGATATCATCTCATTCGTCACGAAGACGCGGAAGAGGCCCAAGAGGAGAATAACGCCGAGTAGCAGGGGCAGGCTCATGCTGAAACTCTTGAGCGCTTTCGTAAACGAGCCAGCAAGCGTCTTCTGGCCCGCTCCTTCTCCTTTATTATCGCGCGATGTCATTGCCCCCGTAGCGGTGAGCAGATCACCGGAATTCCTGAACTATCTTCACATTCGACGGCACCACACAAAAGAGTTGTGCACCGAGCTTGCTTATTTATCTTGTCCGTACGCTTATGATTACCACAGGGAGTGGGTAAACATGGAGAAGGATAGAATTTCGTACCACGATTCTGTTCAGAGGATGTACGAGCGGATCAAGAAGGATGGCATGAACAACATCTGGGACCGTTATGAGGCCCAGGGCATGGGCGGCGACCCTGATAGACGCTGTCAGTTCTGCCAGGCGGGCACGCGCTGCGATTTGTGCTCTAATGGCCCGTGCCGTGCTGATGCAGTAAAGGACAAACGCGGCGTGTGCGGCATCACGGCCGATGGCATGGCGATGCGGATGATGCTACTCCGAAATGTGCTGGGCGCGTCCACATACCAGTATCACACCGATCAGACCATAAAGACGCTCCGTGCAACAGCAGCGGGCAAAACACCGTTCACGATACAGGAACCCGAGAAATTGTGTGATTTTGCTGAGCGGTTCGGCATCTCGAGTTCGGGATCCGTGCAGGAGATTGCTATTCGGCTCTGCGATTTTGTAGAGGCCGATTTTAACCGCAAATACTATGATTCGAGCCTTGTTGTGGCGGCCTTAGCGCCTGCTGAGCGCAAAGAGGTCTGGAAAGAGCTGAATATCTTCCCCGGCGGGATCTATGCTGAGATGATGCTGGCTACGAGCTCGTGCCTTACCAACGTTGATGGTTATTACGCGAGTCTCGCGCTCAAGGCGATGCGCCTCGGGCTGGCAATGGCGTACCAGAGCCAGATTGTCAACGAGTACTGCCAGGACATCCTCTTCGGGATTCCGAGGCCGCATCCTATGCGTGTTGACCTCGGTGTTCTGGACCCGGATTATGTGAATGTGCTGCCAAACGGTCACGAGCCGTTTCTCGGGTTCGCGATGGTACAACTGGCCCGGGAAGCGTCATGGCAGGAGCGGGCAAAGGCCGCGGGCGCAAAGGGCCTGCGGGTCATTGCGAACATTGAGACCGGGCAGGAGATGATCCAGCGCTGGGAAATGGATGAGGTATTCTACGGATTCACGGGCAACTGGATCACGCAGGAAGCGGTGCTCGCCAGCGGCTGCGTGGACCTTTTCGCGGCCGATATGAATTGCTCGATGCCCATCGATCCGCTGTATGCCCGGAAATACAAATTCAAGCTCGTGCCGGTGAGTGAATTAGTTGCCTTTGACGGTATTACTGATCGTGTCAACTACGTGCCTGAACAGGCGGGAGAACAGGCAGCGCACCTGCTGCAGATGGCGGTCGATAATTTCAAGGACCGTCGAGAGAACGTCGAGCCCATGAGAGCGTTACCGGTAAGAGAAGCGCTGGTTGGGTTCTCGACCGAGAGCATCCGTGCAGCTCTTGGCGGCTCGTTTGAGCAACTTATAACTGCTATTAAGGATGGTACGGTACGAGGACTCGCCGGATTCGTCTCCTGCACCACGCTCCGGGATTCCGGGCAGGACGTGCACAGCGTTCGCATAGCACGAGAGCTCATCAAACGTGACATTCTCGTGCTCTCGATGGGCTGCGGCAACAGCGCCCTGCAGGTTGCGGGCCTCTGCAGTCCCGAGGCGATGGCATTCGCGGGTCCTGGTCTCAGAGGCTTTTGTGAGCGCCTGAACATACCACCTGTTCTGAGCTACGGTACCTGCACCGATACGGGTCGTTTAGGTGATCTATTAGCAATGATCGGCCGTGCACTGGGCGGCGTGCCCATACCGGATCTCCCGGTGGTCGCGGCGGCACCGGAATATATGGAGCAGAAGGCCACCATCGATGCCGTCTTCGCACTGGCACTCGGGCTCTTCACATACGTCAATCCCGTGCCTACGGTTACCGGTGCGCCGCGGTTAGTCGCACTCCTGACGGAGGACTTAAGAGAGCTGACCGGTGGCTTATTAAACATCGAGACCGATCCGGTCAAAGCTGCCGGTGCGATGCTGGCGCATATAGAAGCAAACCGGGCGAAAATCGGTCTATAACCGGTCATGAGAGCGACGGTTTCCTTTCCGAATTCATCGTAAAAAAACGACGAGTATTTATTTATCCCCGGGTCTGCAATGTATGTTCATTGCTGTAGCTGACTGGTGGTGTTTCATGAGCCTGACGCACGTCAAAGGGAAGAATAAAGGGCGGGTAGTTCTATATGCATTGAGCACCTGCGTCTGGTGCAAGAAGACGAAAAGACTGCTCGAGCAGTTGGGCGTTGCGTTCGATTACGTCTATGTTGACTTGTTGGCGGGCGCAGAGAAAGAGCTGATTTTAGCTGATATGGCGCGACATACCTCCACACGTGCATTCCCAACGATGGTGATCAACAACGGAACAGTTATCCAGGGTTACCAGGAGAAGCGGATTCGGGAGGTTTTGGGATAATGGACGAGCTTGCTGTTAACGAGGAACGGGTGCAAAAGCTCTACCAACGCTTGGATAAGGAAGCCACGGAGGCTGGCTATCACCTGAATCCCGATGTGGAGCATACGAAGGAGTTGGTACGGGGATTGTCGATCAACGAGCAGCGCTATGGCTACTGGGCATGCCCCTGCCGGTTGGCCGCGGGAGAGAAGGAGCAGGATCTGGACATTATCTGCCCCTGCGATTACCGGGATCAGGATATCGAGGAATACGGCGCCTGCTATTGTGGCCTGTATGTATCAGATCGTGTCATGGCGGGCGAGCAGGAACTGGAGTCGATACCCGAACGACGGCCACCAGCTGAAGAGCGGGCACAGCACAAGCAGCAGGTCGCCGCGCCTACGCTCTCTGCGCTCCCGTTGCCGATCTGGCGCTGCCGCGTCTGCGGCTACCTCTGTGCGCGAGAAGGGCCACCGGGCGTGTGCCCGATCTGCAAAGCGAAGAAAGATCGATTTGAGCGGTTCATATAAAAATAAGTTCGTTCACGGGTGGAGAGAGACGCGAATAACCCATTAGATTCTGAAAACAGAACGTACCGCTTACGGTGATAATGACAGCTGAGCGGAAGAAGGCGGAGCTGAAAATCTCCGGAATGACCTGCGCGACCTGTGCAGCGACGATTCAGAAGTCGCTCCTGGGCACTGAGGGTGTTGCGGGAGCGGACGTGAATCTGGGGACCGAAAGTGCAGGTATAGAATATGATCCAAGCCGCGTAACCATTGCCGATCTGGAAAGGGCGGTGACAGACGCGGGCTACAGCGTGGTGCATGAGAGCGCGATCGTAAAGATCGGTGGGATGACCTGCGTGATGTGTGCAAAGACCATCGAGACGGCGCTGCAGGAGCTCGACGGCGTCTCCACAGTCACGGTCAATCTCAGCGCAGAGAAAGCTTACGTCACGTACAATCCGCGATTAGTAACGCTCGCGGACATGAAGCATGCCATTGAAGCGGCGGGTTATCAGTACCTCGGCCTCGCGGGCGATGAAGCAAGTACCTCCGAGGAGGCGATCAGGGAGCGCGACTTACAGGCGAAACGCAGACGGTTCATCGTTGGGTTCGCGGTCGCGATCCCACTTCTGATACTTATGTATCTGCCGATCACCTGGCCGTTTCCGATGGCTTACTTCATGCTCATCGTCTCCACACCACCATTCGTGTACGTCAGCCACCCGATTTTCAGCGCAGCCTACCGCGCGCTCAAAAATAAGAACCTCACCATGGACGTGATGTACGCGATGGGCATCGGGGTTGCCTTTGGCGCGAGCGTTCTGGGAACCTTTGAGCTCGTGCTTACGCGCGAATTTCTCTTTTACGAGACCGCGCTCATGCTCGCCGCCTTCCTCACCATTGGCCGGTATCTGGAAGCGCGCGCAAAGGGGCGGACCTCCGAGGCACTGAAGAAATTGATTGGGCTGCAGCCCAGGACTGCTACGGTGCTCCGTGACGGGCGGGAGCAGGCGCTGCCGATCGAAGAGGTACAAATTGAGGATCAGATCGTGGTGAAACCAGGCGAAAAGATACCGGTCGATGGCACGGTCGTGGCAGGCGAGAGTTATGTAGATGAATCGATGATCACCGGCGAACCGCTGCCGGTGGTAAAGCGAAAAGGCGACGAGGTCGTTGGTGGCACGCTGAATACGAACAGTGTGCTCACCTTCCGCGCTACCAAGATCGGGAAAGACACGGTCCTCGCGCAGATCATCAGACTGGTGGAGG
>JAFGKP010000030.1 GCA_016928455.1 Methanomicrobia archaeon | reverse complement strand
CGCTACGCGGTGGAGGATCTGCGTGCGTATCTCTCCGATGAGGCGTACGTACGGTACAAAGCGAAGGTTGAGGTCGCGCTCGCAACCGTGTTTGCGAATCGCGGTTTGCTGAAGCGTGAGCTGTGCGACGAGATTGCCGCTGCTGCCACAAACCTGACGGCAGAGGAGGTCGACGCAGAAGAGCAGAGAACGAAACACGATATCCGCGCGCTCGTCAATGTGCTGCAGCGCAAGGTCAGCACACCGGCGAGACCGTTCGTACATCTCGGCGCCACCTCCTATGACATTGTGGATACCGCCAACGCGCTCAGGTACAAAGATGCCGTCCTGAAGGTCATCATCCCTGATATGCTCGTCCTGGAGCGCACCCTGATTGCGCTCGCATGGCGCGAGAAGGACACACTTCAGATCGGCAGAACGCACGGGCAGCACGCCGAGCCCATCACCTTCGGATTCGCGCTCGCGCAGTACCTGAACCGCTGGGGCACCCAGATCATCAAGACTGCTGACGCTGCTGAACAGCTGGTCGGTAAGTTCTCCGGTGCGGTCGGCGCTTACAATGCGACCTCAGTACTCCTTGATGATCCCGAAGCCTTCGAGACCGCGGTTCTTACCGCATTGAACTTGAAACCCGCACCGATCTCCACACAAATCGTGCCCCCTGAGCCGATGACCGAGTTCGTCCACAGCATCATCAGCAGCTTCTCCGTTCTCGCTAACTTCTGTGACGATATGCGACACCTGCAGCGGAGCGAGATCCACGAGGTCATGGAGCGCGTCGCAGCCGAGCAGGTCGGCTCCTCCACCATGCCCCATAAACGCAACCCCATCGGCTTCGAGAACGTGAAGAGCCTCTGGAAGAAGTTCATGCCACAAATCATAACCATGCACCTCGACCAGATCTCCGAGCACCAGCGCGACCTCACGAATTCCGCATCACAGCGGTACATCCAGGAGCTGCTCGTCGTATTCGATTACTGCGTACGACGCCTGACAACAATCTCAGAGCGGCTCGCGGTTGATCGCGAGATGATGCGCACGAATTTCCTGCGGGCGCAGGATACGATCATTGCGGAGCCACTGTATATCCTGCTCTCCTATTACGGGCATCCTGATGCGCACGAGTACGTGCGGCAGATGACCGTCCGGGCGTACAACGAGCGGAAAACGCTCAAAGAGCTCATTAACGCCGATACTGAGATTCAACCCTATCTCGATAAGTTCACGGACGAGCAGCGGAAGAAGGCGTTCAATCCCGAACAATACACCGGTATAGCCGCGGAGAAGACTGAGAAGATCGCCCACTATTGGAACAAGGAATTATCGAGCAGATTTCCCGAGACATGGCGTGGGGTCTTCTGAGACTGAACGAGTGATCTCGGGTCTGTTAGAGCAGCCATCGCGGCAGGTAGAAGAGCGCGAACGCCAGGAGCAGCAGAACCATCGCCAGGAGCACTGCTACCTTCACCGCGCCCATATCAGAGCCGAAGATGATGGGGATCGGCCCGATCATGATCACGCCGCCGCCACGTACAGTCGTTTCCGGCTTCTCCGCGCCGCCCTCGACGCCGCTGGTCTTCCACGACTGATACGCCATGCTGAATACGCCCGCAAGGAGTACCAGCATGCCGATCAGAACGATCAGGAACCCGAGCGTGATGAGCTTCATCGTATGTACCTTTCCTTCCGCGGTAGTTAAATCCTGGACGGTGCGGTGGTCCATGCGTTCTGGAAAAAGCTGTGGACGCTAAAATCACAAACGGCCGAATGAACGTGCACGGCACAGTGTGAGCAGAGCTGGTTATTTGTATGGCACAGGATGATGTATGCATAAGCGGTGATAAAGTAGGTTATCACCGAGCATGCGCATACGCTGACCTTGATAAAGAAGAAATAACGTTTTATGCTGCGCCTATCAACCGATAGGTGTCAATCGGAACGTGAGGAAGATGGAGGGTTCGAGTATTGTGGACATTTGTCAGTATCCGTATATAAACGAGACGGCAGAGAACGTCCTCAACATTCGTGAGGATGAGGTCAGAAGACTCTTCGAGCATCTCCAGGACGCTGATTGCCTCGTGCTTACTGCTGAGGGACGTTCGAAGGCCGCGCTTCGGATCGGCATCGGGCAGATCCACAAGGAAGTGAAAATGGTGGAGGACATCGACTTCCCGGGTCGTAACATCCTGGTCGCGGCACCCGTGCTCGCAGAGCGCTACAACAAAATAAGCCTGGTGATCAATACCAGCAGCGGAAAGACCACCACGCCCACCTCGATCGCGCACGATATGGCCGACTATATCAGCAAGCATGACGCTCACGGGCAGTTCAGCATCGATGTCGTCACGTCCAAGCCCCGGTCCTCCATCGGCCGAATCGGGCGGAAATACGGCACGCTCCTCAAGCTCAGCGGCGCGAAGAGCAAAGCTGAGAAGACAAACCGGGTGCTCATACGCGGGATCATGAATGATGTCTACGAGCTTGCAAGTATGGTACTCTTTCAGAAGATCAAGGAGGCGATCAACGACGGTCGCGATTACCAGTGGGTGATTACCGAGATCAACCGCGAGATGATCGCGGTGGGGCGGCTCATTGATGAATACGTCAATTCCGAAGTGTACCAGACCTTGGCACGGAGCATGAGCACGCGCGGTCATGTCACCGTCGGCGGTGGCGGCCCCGCGAAGAACGTCGCTGAGATGACGGTAATCAGATTGCAGCATGTGAAACGCGCTATGGGCGATCAAGCGTATCTAACCGGTGAATTAGCGCCCAAGCCGCGCCGTGGCGATTGCCTCTTGCTCATCTCCTGGAGTGGCGAGAACAAGCCGCTCATCGCATGGCATAAATTGTACCGGGCAACAGGCGCCGGTACCTTCTCGGTCGTCGGGAATAAATCCGCGCTCTCTGAGGCCACCCAGAGCATGATCCTGGAGAGCCCGGTGACACAGTTTTATATGCGCGCCGCCTTCCTGCTCAGTCCGTTACCGCTCTTGCTCGTCGCGAATTTGCAGAAGGACGGCTTCGGACTGCCGCCAGAGATTATGTACTGGTACCACAGCTCTACCGAATAAAAAAGAACGCTGAACTCCTGCGCTGTACCGGACGAGCGATCACTCACAGACGTTCATCACGCCTCGTGCGGCGAGGATGCCGGTAGCAGCGGCGTTCACAATGTCGCGCGATAATCCCGTGCCGTCGCCCGCGGCGAAGAGGTTCTTCACCTCCGTCTCCATGTTCTCGTCTACCTTCATCCGCATCGCATAGAATTTGATCTCGGGCGCATAGAGCAGGGTCGAGTCCGCCGCTACACCTGGAATGATCTCGTTCAGCTTCTCCAGTCCCTCGATGATATCCATCGTGATCCGGTGCGGCAGTGCCATTGAGATATCGCCCGGCGTGACATCGGTTAGCGTATTGCGCACCAGATTCCGCCTGATTCGATCCCAGGTTGACCGTCGCCCTCGTCTCAGGTCGCCCATACGCTGCAGGATTGGCTTGCCACCACCGATGGTCGTTGCCAGCTTCGCGATCGAGCGGCCATACCGTGTGGTATTCTCCACCGGTTCGGTCAGCGCAACCCGCACAAGGAACGCGAAATTCGTGTTCTTTGACTTCTTGCTCTTCATTGAATGGCCGTTGACGCCGATGAACTCTGTATAATCCTCCTTCACGACAAAACCGCGCTCATTGGTGCAGAATGTGCGTGCGAAATCGTCATAACGCTTCGTTCTGATATGGAACTTCGGATCGCGATTGATCCTGGTCACGGGATTCATGGTGATTGCCGGCACCTCGACCCGGACACCGACGTCGATCGCCGCGTATTCCGCCTCGATCTTGTGCTTCTTAATGAGTTCATCAACCCACGTTGCACCGATTCGCCCGGGTGCTAGAAGCACGCATTCGCCCTTGATCATCTCGCCCGATTCAAGAAGCACGCCACGACAGATTCGAACATCCTTCGCCTTATCGATCAGCAGATCGCTCACCTTCGCATTGAGCAGGAACTCGATACCGTGCGCTTCTAAATCAGCTTTAAAAGCCCTGATCACCGCTTTGGTCCTATCTGAGCCGATATGCCGCTGCTGTATCTCAATGAAACTGGCACCCACTGAAGCCGCACGACGCTGTAAATCCTCCACTTGCTCCTCGGTACCGCCGTACAGCTTCTTCGGGGCACCGTACTCGAGAAAGATGCTATCAACCGCCTTCACCAGCTGCCACGCGGTCTCGTGATCACAGAATTCCGTGAGATCGCCGCCTACGTCCGGTCGCAGATTGAGTGTGCCGTCGGAAAATGTGCCCGCACCACCAACGCCGCACATGATGTTGCATTCCTTACAGTGACTGCAGTACCCCACTTCCTCAATGAAGCAGCGCCGCTCATCAACGTCCTTGCCCTTCTCAATCACCAAAATCCGCTTGCTCGAGCCGCCATGACCCATCCACTGCGCGGTAAACTCGTGCGCGGCAAAGAGCCCGGCCGGGCCTGCTCCCACTATGATAACATCATAAAAATCTCGAGGCGTCATCTGTCTATCTACTATGCAACGGGCCGGGAGGGATTTGAACCCCCGGCGGGCAGGTTAAGAGCCTGCTGCTCTACCTTACTGAGCTACCGGCCCCACAATACCATTACCCCACAGTTACTTAAAGGTTAAGGGATCTCGCTCTTCACGCTTCTCTTCTGTATGAGCACATCTAAAGGATCGAACCACAGGGAAGAGAGCACGCACGCACACACGCACGAAGGCTCAGGAAAAATCGAGCAACGAGAGCTGCCGCTTCGACGCTTGCACTGGCGCTGCATCAACCTCAGGTACGCCACCACCTTCGTGCATCTGCCCCTGCGGTTCTGGTTTGAGCTGAATAACGCCGTATTTGCCGCCACCACCGGGTACAATATACACCTTACTATCCCTGAAGGCCTGTATTGCCGCTACGACCTTGTCTAAGGTGCCGACAGGGATATCTGTACGGAGCGCTTCGAATGCCGCAACAGGCGTGTCAACCAGGACGGTGATCTCCGAGCCAAACTCAGCGAGAAACGCCGCCCAAATGTCCTCCACCGCTTTGGAATTCGGTGCTTTCTCTACCGCCAGTCCGATGAGCTCCGCGAGCGGGATCAGATGTACATACGGCGGACGATGCTCAGGATGTGTGCCATCGCAATCCGCGAGTTCGTTCACTCGATCGCGCACTCCTTTCTTTATCAGACCGCCGCAGGCACAGCGCCAGCGGCGCGCTACTGCGTCCGTCAGCGAATAGTGCGCATAGCACCGTGTGCACGCGCTCTCATTGTATTTGCCCTCAGCCGGCGGAAAGCCCACATTGAGCACCGGCTTCCGCCCGCGCTCACGCTTGATCGCTGCTTTCAACTCCTCAAATCCCGCGCCCTGTACAGAAAAACGGGTGAACTCGCGCGCCAGCCGAATGGGATAGGGTGAATGGGCATCCGAGTTCGTGAGGAATGTAAGATCGCGTAGTTCGGTTATGCGGTCCGCATAGGACGAATCCGCACTCAAGCCCAGCTCCACAAACGAGAGATACGCGGCCATATCGCCATAACATGCTGGAAGCGAATTATGATAGGCATACAGCGCCGTCCACGGCGTAAACGCATGACACGGCCCGATTAAAGCTTCTGCATCACGCGCGTACGCGGCGATCTCCGTGCCGGTCAATCTGAGCGAGGGCCGGCCATCAGACGCGATATCCGGTGAGTGCGGTTGAAAAGCCTCGTACAGCTCCTCGGCCTTCGCTATCGTCGGGATGACGAGCAGATGGTGCACCCGCCGCAGATCCTCGACCTCCACGGTGAGCACGAACCGCGCGGCCGCACCATCGGCGCCACCCGTGAGATGAAAGAAGCCGTCTTCTTCCTCCAGCTGCTTGATCTCCGCCAACCACCGCGGATGGAGACAGTCGCCCGTGCCAACGAGTTGAATCCCCTTTTTTAACGCCTGTACTGCGATCGTTGGGAGGTCCATCTGCGGAGAAGTCGCCATTGAATACCGCGAATGGATGTGCAGATCAGCAGTTAAAATCATTCAGATCAATAGCGGGGGATGGATTCGAACCATCGATCTCCGGGTTATGAGCCCGACGGGATCTCCTAACTACCCTACCCCGCTCTTCGCACTCGTAACGTCACTGTCTTGAATAGAGATAGAGAAGAGCGCATATAAAGATAATATGTAAAGAGTAAAAAAGATTTCGCTGTGCCTACCCTGCCCGTTCTAGCCACAGTGCGCACCTTCACCGGGAATGTTACCTGAAATAAGCAATCTTTTTATATACCGCATTCAGAGAATAGCTCGTGATTAAAATGGAAGATACCATAGTAAAAGACGCGCACGTGCTCCTCCATCCTATACGGTTTAGGATTGTGGAGCTGCTTGCGGACAACCCCATGCACATAAACGGGATAAGCAAAGCGATGGGCGAAGAGCGGCGACTCGTCTCTTACCATCTGCTGACACTGGAGGAGTATGGTTTCGTGAATAGCAAGTACGAGATCTCCGAACAGCCGAAGTCGAAGGGCAAGGCGATCCGGAAGTACTGGGTAACCGATAAAGTTAACACGGTTATCTCGGAACTGAAGAAAATATAAATTAAACGACGACACGACCAAAACAGGGAAGAACTATCTTCCTTTTTACTCCCTCCACCCACGGGTGAGAGGTATTCGAGGCATGCGTCCAAGCGGGTGTAGATGCTGGGAAGAGACGACATGCTTCGACCTTTCTCTTTTTTTGGCTCTTCTCCAAGTTTAGGAACGAACAGAGGAAATAAAGCTTCGTCGAGATACGTTATTTTGAGCAAAAATGCCTCGACTGAAGCT
>JAFGKP010000029.1 GCA_016928455.1 Methanomicrobia archaeon | reverse complement strand
GTGACAGCACTGAAAGCGGCCCACATCGCGCCTTCGAGTAGCTGTAGCGGGAGTACGTGCATGAACGTTCGTGAGAGCGAGTAGAGGAGGAAGATGATGGAGAAGGACGCTATGGTAAGGAGGATAATCGGCTTTCGCCCCACCTTATCGGAAAGTTTGCCGAAGAGCGGTGCAAAGACGAGCCCGGAGACCGCGCTGGCCGTGTAGATGATACCGATCTGGGTGATCGGTATACCTAATTGGAAGAGATAGAACGAAAAAACAGAGTAGATCATACCGGAGCAGACCATCAAGGGCAGTAGTGATAGGCAAAGTAAGTATAGTCTTTTCATTTCTCAGCGTGCGCCCCCTACGGTTCATCGTGCTCTCCCTTCCGCTATTCATGGTACATGAAGCGTTCTTATTACAAGAGAACCAGAGCATAGACGAGGATATTAAAGCTCGCGAGCGGTATGCCGACCTTCGCAAATTCGACGAAGGATACCGTTTCTCCGCTCCGCTCTGCATGCTGGATAATGATGATATTTGATGCAGCACCCAGGATGAGCAGGTTACCCGCGATGGTGCTCCCCGCAGCCAGTGCTAAGAGCCCTTCCGTAGTCGCTCCAGCGTGAATCAGCAGGGGGAGATAGAGCGCTACGAGCGGCACGTTCGAAATCAGCTGTGAGAGGAGGACGCTTATCGTCATGATTACGGGCGGAGCAGTGATGTCGAGCTGGAGATGGGCAAGAAGCGATTGAAAGACGCCGCTGTCCCAGACACTTTGCATCACAATGAACAGCGCAACGAAAAAGATGAGCGTGAACCAGTCGATCTCACGGATGAGCTTCACGCGTTTTTCACTCAGCAGCACGGGCACACAAGCAACCAGGGCAATATCGGTCAGTCTGAGATCGATCGCCAGGTCGGTAAACCCCAGGGCTATTTTGGCTGCGATCAGGAGCAGCATGAGCGCGAGTGAGCATTGCGATAGCCGGGCGAGTTTGCGATCCGTTACAACGTCCGGGGAATACGTGGGTAAGGGTCTTCCAGCTAACTCGGTACGAAAGGCGTATTTCAGGACAAGATATGCAACGAAGAGGTTGATGAGGGTCGGGACGGCGAGATGCTTGAAGAACGTGATGAACGGATTGGTGAGCGTAACGGCGATCAGGAGATTCTGGGGATTGCCAATCGGGCTCATTACGCTACCAATGGTAATCGCAAACGCGAGTGTCATGAGGAGCGGCTTCGCCGCCAGTCCATGCTTACGCGCGAGCAGCAAAACGACCGGGGTTCCTATAATCGCCATCGTGTCGTTCATGAGCAGTGTGGAGAGTAAACCGAACCCGAGAAGAATTGCAAGGACGAGTTGATCCACCGATTTTGCTCGCCCAAAGAGCGCAGCGGCGAGCTGCGAGAGATAGCCACTCTCCTCAAGAGCCTGGCCGATCGTGAAGACGCCGAATAAAAACAGGATGATCTCGAGATTAATAGCCCTTAGCGCGTCCGTAGGTGAGATCTGCCCGGTAATGAGCACAAAAACCGCTCCCAACAGCATAATCTGCCATATCTGCAGGCTGAAGGAGCCGATTCTCCGTATCGCAATCAGGATAAAGACTGCACCAAGCGTGAGGAGTGCGAGCATATCCTGAACCCGTTTTCATGCAGAGCTTGAACTCGCCCTCATTCCTTCTTCAAAACGAAGTAAAGATTGCCCAGCTCACCGTTAAGGGGCGCATCGAGTGGTATGCGGTCAAAGCCCTGATTATAAATGGCCTTCAGGACAAAGCCACCCGCCGCGCTCAAGCGCTTCACGTCCTCGGCGAACCACAATCGCAGGATGTGCGGCTCGATGAACATAAACTGCTTCTTCTGGATTCCATCCATGACGTGCATCTTACAGATGTTGTATTTCCGCTTGCGTGCGTAATCGTAGCGCTCAGTGTGCCACGTCGTCTGCACCGTCACGCCGTCACGTTCGGCGGTCCAGGTATCTTCCGGTTGCTCTTGCGTTCTCGGATGAGCAGGTGCGCAGGCAAGTTCTACAATGTAGATCCCGCCGCGTCGGAGTGAGCGCGAGACCGCTTTGAAATGTCGCAAAATGTCCGCGTCCGAGAGGAGATAGCCGATGGTGTTCAGGAGATTGAGTGCGGCATCGAACGTCTCCTTAAATTCCCGCGTTCGCATATCGCCGAGGACCACCTCGGCACGGCCGTTGAGACCCACTTGCGCGATCTTATCCCGCGTGTACGCGACCATCTCCTCACTGATATCATAGCCAAGGACATGATAGCCCCGCTCCGCCAGCGGCAGTAACAGACGGCCACTCCCGCAGGCTGGCTCCAGGATTCTGCTCACCTCAATGTCCGCGTATGCCTCGAAGCACGCGATAAAAAAGTTCAACTCCCCGGTGATATCGTAGGAAAATGCAGTATCGTAATAGACAGGAAGATAGTATAACTTCTTCTCCATGGTAATCCTCCTCCCCTCTCACCCCGATCATCATCTGAGCAGGAAATATTTCGCGGTTTTATCGCCCGCTCTACGCTTCGCCAGCTTCTTCTGCGTCAATTCGGTAATGCCATTCGCAACCGCACCTTTCGGGAGCCTGGCCTCGCGCACAATATCTTCCAGACCTTTCGCCTTCTCTTCGCTCTTCATGCCCAGCTTCTGCATCGCTTCGTATACCTTCTTCGTAGTCCCCTTTAGCTCTTCCGCCATCTGACCC
>JAFGKP010000028.1 GCA_016928455.1 Methanomicrobia archaeon | reverse complement strand
GGGAACCGCGAGATCCGCTCTGCAATGGCGTCGTATCCCGTGTCCCGCTCAGGGCATACGTTCACGTCAATTAACGCCTGCACGGTCTCGATGCCCGCCTTCGCATAGTTGACGATCGCTTTATACTTCTTCACAATTCCTTTCCGTTCCAAGTCTGCGATAATTGCCTTCACATCTGCCTCCTCGAGCCCCGTCATGCGTGCAATCTCTGCATTACTGATCCGTGCATTCTCCTCAAGCAAACTCAGGATCTCTTCCACGTTCTCTCCCTCTTGTTCACCCATCCAGCTCACCTCTTTCTCCCTTTACAGGAACCTAAATACCTCGGGTAACTCGCCAACCACAGAGCGGAACTTTTGTGGCCAGTTCTCGGCATCCAGCCCCTTTTGTGCCAGGAACACAGCGGCCCAGCGCTCCAAACCCACACCTGAGCATCCTGACCATAGTTCCTGCCCGCTCTGTAATTTCACGCTGAACCCACGGGGGTACTTATCCCCATTCACACTCACATTCTGGAACTCGAGCCACTTCTCACTATAGGGCAGCATCGCCTCGTAATCGGTGGTTCCGACTTCCCGTAGCTCTGATAATCCTGCTTTGCCCTCCTGCGCCATGAACCAGGGTGTGACCCAGGCCTCACGCCACTCGATGTCGAGGATGTCATCGAATATATGCCGGTATTTCTCGTGCAGGACTTTCGCGTGCTCGATCGTCTGCTCCTTCGTTCCGATCCAGAGGATCTCAACGCGATGGAATTCATCGAGCCGCTCGATGCCATGTAATCCGCCACTCTCGTACCGATAGGAAGGCCCTGAACGATCAAAGACCGTGACCGGTAAGATATCGTCCGGGAGGGTCTTCCCCTGCAGGAACACCCAGAAGGGCGGGCACTGCGCATAGCACATCCCACCGACGTTCTCGATCTTCCCCAGGATCATATCGACCGGGACTTCGTTCGTCACCTTGAAATAATCCATCACGTCCTCCCAGTATTCGGGATCGCGTGTCTTCGGCGTGCAGACATAGTACGCCTCAGGATAAATCCCTTTTGCATGCCCTGAGCGTTTCCAGACGTCCCAGGCAACGAATTTGGGGAAGATCATCTCGTTATAGCCCAGGGGTGTGAGGAGCTCATCGAGCAGTATCTTCTCGAATGTTCGGAAGATCCGCGTCACCTGTGGCCCATAAACGTACTGGCCTCTACCTGCCGCGTGCTCCAGCCAGCCCCGCGCGAGCATCTCAGCCGTAGGATCTTTATCAAAGAGGTAGTGCTTCTTCGCGCTCTCGAAGAGCAGTTCCCAGTGCTCGGATTTTCCTTTCCAGCGCGCAGCGTCCAGCTTATCCTCCAATAAACGTATGAGCCGATCGGGGATTCGCTTATCAAATGCCGATTCATCGATCTCCAGCAGAAGCTCTAAACGACCCTGTGCCTGGTTTATCGCCTTGACAAACGGTAGTTGCCGTATCTGCAAACCTTCTCCTGCTTCCCAATCCAGCGTGATCCGGTACTCAGCGATCTCAATACCGCGTATCCCGATGCGGTACTTCCCCAGGAGCTTGGTAAGCTCTTTCTTCAGCCGGAGGAACGCATCATGCGCTCGCACGAACCGATCGGAAACGATCGTGAGGTTGATTTTCTCATCGAGCACGTCCCAGGAAACGATCTGCGCGCCACAGCCGGGAGGCGCACCCCTCGTTAAGAGCGTATTATTGGAGCTTGTAACAAATCCCGCTAACTCCTCACGAGCGACCTTATCGCCAACACTCGCACTGCAGTTCAGAACGACGTGCAGCTCGAAGGTCATCTCCATGGGCTTCTCAGTTTGATTGGTCATCAATCATGGTTCTCCACAGTCAGATTCATCATATCCAAAGCCACTTTCGCGTTCAGCAGGTAATCGTCAACGCTCGCAATAAGCGTCCCGATCTTCTCGGTCTCAATATACGTAACGGCGCGTTGATCAACGACAACGGTCCGCATCGACTCGGTATTATCCTGCATGAGCGGAATCGCAGCCAAGTCCGCATGCTCGTCGTGTATCGCAATTCGCGCCTTGATCTTCATTTGGGCTACATTTAAATGTGCTTGCCGCGTATAAAAGAGTAGAGTAGCAAGAATACATGTTTGATTATATCGTTGTTGTTGTCACTGACGATTTTGACGCGCGGAGGTTGGCGTGCTCGCCGCCCAGTAAGAATATACTGCTCGACTCAGCATTCGTCCCGGTCTCTGAAAGCGGCTGGCATGGTCGTGCAGGTAATGGACTCGGCACGCTCTTCGCCATCGAGAACGCGAGTAAGGCATTTGGGACAGACCTCGTGGCGGAGGTGAAGCGGGGTAAGAGTGTGCTCATTGTACATACGGCCGGCATCGGCTCTCGAAATCTTATCACACGGACGGTCAAGAACAAGGCACTTATTGAAGTGCCGAACCTCACGCTGTTAGAGGGTGTGATTAAGCAGTTTCAGGATTATGCAATCCCTTCACGTATCCTCGTTACCTGGGGCGACCAATTCTTACTGCTCGAGGACAACCCGGAGGACATACAGAATCTCGCGCAACGGACGCACGTTATGCTCTTCGGGATACGGACGGAGCTCACCGAGGAATTGGCAAGCACCTACGGGATCCAGATCGTGTGCTGTGCGAAAGGTGAAGGGTGTGAACTACTCGATTTCGAGGACACGCGGAATTACGAGGTAGTTAAGGGACTGGTGGAGAAATGGCAGGGCGAGATCATGGTGAACATGGGCATGTTTGCCCTGAGCGGTGCCGCGGCAGAGCAGATGATCGCGGCATTCCGCGATGCACTTGCGGCACGAGAGGGTACGCTCAACTCGGACGAACTCTGGCAGACCTGGATCTCGCCAGAGTATGAGGCTCGTGCGGGGCTCCGCGAGCGTGCGAACCGCATACGAGCCGAACTTGCCCGTGCGGATGCTCTGACCCTGATAAAGAGCTATCCCTTGAGTGATACAACGATCTGGGAGGATTTCGGCACGAACGCGAACTATCACCGAAGCATGATGAAGTTGCTCGCGGAGCACGAGGTCGGCAGTCGGTTGCGCGACTTTTTAGCGGTCGATTTCCGCTCGTTCGAATCCGGCTGCACGGTCTCCCGCTCCATCTTTGATGACGCTGAAATCGCAGAAGGCTCAGTAGTTGATAGCGTGATCGTGAACTCCTCAGCGCAGCATGCGGAGCTCGAGCAGGCCTGCGTCTTCAACTCGACGTTGCATACCGTGAAGGGGAAACGCTGCGTGGTATATAATGTCGTTGATCATGAAGAGCTTGAACTCGAGGATTCCGTTCTCGTCGATGTCTACCATCCGCGCAACGGGAAGATACGGCTGACGATTCCGATTGGCGCAGAAAAGAAACCGAAAGCCGAGTGGTGGCACGCCTGCCTCCCGGAGAATGCCTACGCGCTCTGTGACGTTGCGGAGCTGTTGATCGGCGTCTCGGACGACGAGCGCGAGGTAACGAAGCATCTGTTTGAGCGTGTGGCGCGGACTATGATCTCCGGAGATAAGCAGTTGCAGCGATTGGTTGCGCGTCCGTTCACGGTGAAACCGTTCGTGGAACCGAAGCCATGGGGCTACGAGTTCTGGTGCGTCTCGCCACGGAACTGTGCCGAGTTAGACCCGGCGCGGGAAGGGCTGACACTGGACGAGCTGACATTGCTCTTCCCGTTACAGATGCTGGGAACCGATGAACTGAAGAAGTTCCCGCTCATCGTGAAGCTTATCAAGGCGGAACAGAATCTCTCCGTGCAGGTGCACCCGGACGATGCGTACGCGCGTGAGATGGGCGATACGTACGGCAAGGAAGAGGCGTGGCACGTCCTGGAGGCGAAAAAGGGCGCGAAGATCTACCTCGGACTCGCGGCTGTTATGACGAAAGAAGCGGTTATGAGCTCCATTGCAGCGGAGACGTTTCTGTCACGATTACACGCATTCGACGCTCGGGTCAGCGATACGTATCACATCCCTGCAGGCACCGTCCACGCGTTGGGCGCGGGTGTAAAAGTCTATGAGGTGAGTACCGCATCTGAAAGAACCTTTCGGCTCTATGATTATGGCCGTGGCCGGGAGCTGCATCTGAAGGACGGGATGAACGTGCTGAACGTGAATGACGCGGGTCTGGGTGCGACGCTGAAGACGGAGCCGAAGCTGCTGCGTATGAACGATGAGTTCGAGAACTACCAGCTCCTACAGGGCAAGCACGTTGAGGTGCGGTTGTTCAGGATTGATAGCGCAGTTAAAAAGGTCACCGGGGGGACGGTGCAGGTATTGACCTGTGTGGGAGGATTGGTGACGGTAAAGACGGAGTCAGAAGCGATAGCCTTGCGACCGCAGGAAACGATGGTGGTGCCCGCGTGTGTGAATGCATTTGAAGTATCGGGGCGCGGAGCTGTGATATGCGCAAATTTTGTCAGAGATAACTAAATGATCCTAGACAAGAGCACCTATCGGGCGAACGATATCAGGGGCATTGCAGACCCATCGCACCCGGACTACCAGCTCACGGACGAGTTTTGCTATCTCACGGGGCTGGCGTACGTCGAGCTCTTGAAGAAGCATCGTGGTAAGGAACCTCATGAATTGCGCGTTGTTGTGGGTAAGGACGTGCGAACGAGCGGGCCGCGGATGCAAACCGCATTTATTAACGCGCTCCTAGATCGCGGCGTGCAGGTGATTGATATCGCGCCCAGCGAGAGAGTGAGTAGCACGCCGCTGCTGTACTTCGCGACCTGGCTCTTTGACGCGGACGGTGGTGTGGAGGTAACGGGCAGCCATCTCGATAAGGAATGGAACGGCTTCAAGCTCTGCATGGGCTCGGAGAGCATGACCGAGCAGCAGGTCCGCGAGCTGTTCGAGATCGCCCGGGAGCTCGAAACCAAGTTTGAAGCAGGCACGTTGCACGTGGTCAGCACCGGTATCTGCGAGCGAGAGGAGGTGGACGTGCTGGCGGATTACCAGGCGATGATCGCGGCGAACATCATCTTGAGAGAGCGCTGGGAAGCCCTGGCGTTCGAATCCCTTGCTGGTAAGATCTCGTTACAAAAAGCGCTTGCTACCGCGAACAGGGATATTGCGCACCTGTCGGAAGAGCAGTGGAAGCCGCTCTCGGGCTTGAAGATCGTCTACGACGCGGGCAACGGGACGACCGGTGTGATTGCGCCGCCTCTTTTCAGGGTGCTGGGCGCAGAGGTCGTTGAGCTCTACAGCGAGCCGAACGGTGGTTTCCCCCACCATTTACCCGACCCGACGATCCCGCAGTTCATGGTGGATCTGACGGCGGAGATGGCACAGTCGAACGCGCATATCGGTCTATCCTCAGATTGTGACGGTGATCGCGCCGGCGCAGTCTCACCCGGTGGCAAGTTGATCATCGGTGAGCAGATCCTCGCACTGCTCTGCAAGCATATTCTGAAGGAGCATCCAGGTGCGACGATCGTCTATGATACCAAATGTTCGGATGCGATCAAGGAGATCATCGCGGAGAACGGCGGGCGACCGGTCGAGTGGAAGACCGGGTTCTCGTTCATCAAGACGAAGATGACGGAAACGGGCGCGGTCGCCGGCGGCGAGATGTCCGGACATGTCTACTTCGATAAGAACAATCGCGCGGATGATGCGGTCTTCGCGTTCTCGGAGCTCCTGCTGCTCATTGCTGACGAAGTGCGGTCTGGAGGATCCACGGACGTGGTTGACGCGCTTCTTGAGGACTTCAGGAGACGGTACGTGAACACGCCGGAGATCAGAATACCGGTGGTGAGTGATGCGGAGAAAGAGCGCGTGAGTGATGCTGTGGAGGGTTATTACCGAGAGCTTGCCGCGACTCACCCGAATCGGTACAAACGGCGGGTTGACGAACAGGGCAACGATATCGACGGTGTGAAGATCGATTTTGTAGAGGAGGGTGGTTGGGCGCTGATACGCCGCTCGAATACCTCGCCCGTCATTATAGTGCGAATGGAGGCGCGTACCGCAGCCGGGCTTCACAGGATCGAAGAGCAGGTGCTCCGGAAGTTTCAGGAGTTCGAAACTGTTGATCTTACGGCTGACAAGTACGTTAACGGGATAATGAGACGGCTAGCAGCGTGATAAAACAACCTTCTGCAGGGATGGCGATGCTCTCTGAACCATCTGAGTAGACGCGAACGTTGTAGATCACGCCTCAAATACCGTATAGAACCTACAAGCTTTCTAGTTATATTTGCCGAAAGGCCCCCGCCAGGTATCAGCAATCTCTAGAAATTTCGCATAGCCGTTTTCTCGGATAAATGCAAGTGCCTGTCGGTATTTCTTGTATTTATAGCCCTTTTTGCCATAAAATTCCTTCAGTATTTCACACGATAGATACTCAGGGCAATCGGCACAGGTTTCATAGTTCCTTTCCTTGAAGCAGCACACTTTCATCTTACATTTAGCTTTAGTAATGTCGCGTTCACCACGTTCATAGCCTAATTTACAACCACGGCAACTTTTGTCTAGTAGTGCAGGGCACGTTTTGCAATATGCACCACAACAGCCGATTTCGCGGATCGTCATGGGTTAGTGCTCCTTCCCTCTGTATGACAGGACACCCATAGAAACAAGCGATGCGACGATAAGAACTGCTCCGGCTAGGGTAGCATATCGTCCGGAAAATTCACTACCCAGCAGCAGTCCTAACCCGATAGCGCCGATAACGCCAATGAGGAGACCGTTCTCATCCATGTACTCGTCTCCGTTCCTCAGGCTACCCGTAGTTACCCCGACTGAAGCCCAGGACCGCGTCGCAATAGGGACAGGAATACATGATCTCCTGTTTGAGGAGCCCTCTACCGTGCACTTCACGCTTAACGTCCTGTAACGAGAGCCGCTGTTTACAATACGGACATACCGGCATCTTCATCCCTCCTTCTAATTTCTCTTGTATAGTAACACAAGATTAAACTGGGAGTTGGTGTAGCTAACCCTTGATAATCTCCTTTACTCGTCCGACTTCGCCGGACGTGAGGCGGACCTTTATGCCGTGCGGGTGATGTTGCGATTTGGTAAGGATCTCTTTGACCACACCTTCCGTCCGCTTCCCTGATCGTTGATCCTTCTTCAGCACAATTGCTACTCGTAGCCCCGGTTTTATGCTCGCTCGGTTCGTTCCATTCATAAGATACACGTACTTCTCCTTCTCTGTATTCAGTGATAAATAAGCGTTCTTTGGTCATTTTCAACGAAACAGCTATCTTGTCACCGCCATCTGAGATCCCCCTAACGCCGCTATTCACGGAAATACGATCGTTGCACTCATCTATGCCCTGTATCTTGCTACAGCACCGAAGAGAGCGGATCACAGGAGGTAGTCCACAAGCAAGGGTCAATGTGCTAAAAAGAGCAGGCACAGGGCTTGTAAAAAGAAAATGGTGTTGATAAAATAAAAAAAATTTGTAATAAGACTTTTAATGGATGTAAATATATATTCACGTGAGTTGCACGGGAGAGAAAAATGTCTAAACTACAGAAACTGGTCATTATCGGCTGCGCCGGCATGGGTGGTCCGGCGGCCATGATGACAAAGAGGATGGATCCCTCGGTGGATGTGACCCTTCTCCGAGAGGAAGAGCATTTCCTGACACGATGCGCAGTGCCATATATCGCGGTTGAGCACGCAACGGTGGCTGCTTCGGTCAAGGATGACGCGATGTTCCATACCGCTGGTGTGAACCTGGTGAAGGTGCCTGCAACGAGCATAAACAGGCAAGAAAAGACGGTTACCACTGCAGACGGCGCCGTTTATCCCTACGATAAACTGATTTTAGCCACCGGCGGAAAAGCTATCGTTCCTCCAATTCCCGGTGTGGATCTCGAAGGCGTATTCACGGTTCGCTGGAGTGGCGATGCCGAGCACATACGAAACTGGATAAAAGAGAAGCGAGTAAGAAATGCGGTCGTTTACGGTGCAGGCGCAGTTGGATTAGAGATGGCTTATCTGATCGCCCAGAAGGGTGTGAATGTGACGGTCGTCGTCAGATCATATATCGGGCGGACGGTAGGTCTCGATACCGATATGAGCCGTGAACTGGAGAACCATATTGCAGAAAAAGGTGTAGTTATCCGGTCGCGAGCGGTAATTACGAGGATTCTTGGTGAAAAGGAAGTAGAAGCGGTCGAATTATCCACGGGTGAGACGATCGCGGCGGACATGGTTATTGTAGCCTTAGGCGTACGGCCACGGGCCGAACTTGCCGAAGCGGCAGGACTCGATATGGGGGAATATGGCGTGCAGGTGAACGAATACCTTCAGACCTCCGATCCAGATATTTATGCCGGTGGTGATCTGATCGAGTATGAATGCGAAATTACCCGAAAGCCTGTTCTCGGACAGATACGACCAAATGCGGTTATCGGTGGCAGAATTGCGGCAAAGAACATTCTGGGGTACGGGATCAAATTCCCGCGATTATTGAACAGTTTCGCAGCAAAATTGTTCGATAAGTCGATCGCTTCGGTCGGAATTACCGAAGCTATAGCGAAAGAGGAAGGTTTTGATGTCTTCGTTGCGAAGAAGAGTGCAAAGAGCAAGCATGTTATGATCGAAGGTGGAAAACCGTACACGGTTAAGTTACTCTTCGATAGGACCACCAAAAAAGTCATCGGGGCACAGATCGTCGCGGATGACGAGCGTTCTGTCAGGTATATTGATGTCATTTCAGTTGCCATAAGGAATGGGTGGACCGCACTGGATTTGACCACGTTGAGATGCGCAGGTCAACCGGAACTGTCGCCTGAGCCAAGTGCAGAGCCGATAGCGCTAGCCGCGGAAGACGCATTTAAAGAGCTCTATCCACGCCCCGGTTGAACCGGAAGGAAGGAGCGGTGCTTACCCAGTTACCTTTCTGAACAACGCCGCGCCGGCGACCAGCATGAACAGGGTAAATCCTGTCATCACCACGAAGCCCGCGAGTGGATGCACCTGGGTGGTGCCCGTTAACCCGTACCGGACCCCCTCCACACCATAGGTCAGTGGGTCGAGCAGCGTCAGCGATCGTAACCACGAGGGCAGGCTATCGATCGGGAAGAGCGCTCCGGAAAGCCCGAATATCGGGAAGATCACGAAATTCATGATGAGCTGGAAGCCGTGCATGTCCTCCATCTTTGACGCGATCGCGATGCCGAGTGCAGTAAAGGAGAGCCCGATGAGCACCATAAATGCCGCGGCAATCAGGAGCCCGAGCATACTGGTGATGCTCAGGCCCATGAACAGTGACAGAACGAGGATGATGGAGCCTTGGATACATGCGGTTGTCGCGCCGCCCAGGGTCTGACCCAGCATGATCTCCAAGCGTGAGACGGGTGCCACCAGCGTCTCTTTCAGGAAGCCAAATTGCTTGTCCCAGATGATCTGGATACCGGAAAAGACCGAGGTGAAGAGCACGCTCATGGCCACGATACCGGGCACGATGAAGCCCGTATAGCCCTGTCCCGCGCTGCCCGGAATTCGCACCACCGAATTGAGTCCGTAACCGAGCACGAGTAGAAAGAAGAGCGGCATGCCCAAACTGCCGATTATCCTGCTCTTAGACCGTACATACCGTTTCATGCTCCGTAACCAGATCGTGTACACAATGTCCATGGTAGTCTGCTCACCGCCGGTGTAAGCGGTGCATCATCCGCATCTGGTCCTTGCTGCTCGCTTCCTCTTCCCGCATCGTCCTGCCCGTATAGTAAAGAAAGACGTCCTCGAGCGTTGGGTTACGAATCGAAATCGACTCGATCTCGATGCCATGCGTCGCGGCAAGACGTGCAAGCTCAGCAACGTGCCGCTCAGCATTCTGCACCGTGACGGTAACCTGGCCATCATGCGACTCTGCCTGGTTGACCCAGGATAACGCTTTGAGCTGCGCAGAGAGTTTGTCCGGTTCCGATGCTTTTACGGTGATGACGTCGCCGCCAAGCTCGTCTTTCAGCCTCTCCGGTGTATCCAGGGCAATGATCTTGCCTTTATCAATGATTGCCACACGATCGCAGAGCCGGTCTGCTTCGTCCATATAATGGGTTGTGAGAATGATCGTAACGCCTTTCTCCTTATTCAATTGCTCGATGTACGCCCAGAGATGGTTCCTGGTCTGCGGATCCAACCCCAGTGTCGGCTCATCCAGGAACAGCACCTTCGGCTCATGCAGTAACCCCCGGGCTATCTCCAGCCGCCGTCGCATCCCGCCCGAAAAGGTCTTTACCAGATTATCCCTCTTATCGTTCAATTCAACGAGCTGCAACAGGTCAACGATCTTCTGCTGCCGCACAGCACGCGGGATACGATACAAGCGTCCGTGAAAGTCCATGTTCTCATACGCGGTTAACTCCTCATCCAGACTCTGATCCTGAAAGACGATACCGATTGATTTCCGTACGTCGTCCTCATGCTTTACGATCTCAAAGCCATTCACTCGTGCGGAACCGGACGTCGGCCGCAAGAGCGTGGAGAGCATCGAAATGGTCGTCGTCTTGCCTGCGCCATTGGGTCCGAGCAAGCCGAAGATCTCACCGCGGGTTATCGTGAACGAAACACGGTCCACTGCAGTAAACCCGTTAAACGTCTTCGTCAGATTTTCAACTACTATGGCGATCATCTTCTTTTATCACTGCAAACGCTTTAAGTCCCCAAGGCAGCGCGCGAGAATCGCTACTGCCTGATCCTTATTGTCCGCAGTTACGTCATCGATCAGCTCGTGTATCTCGAAGAGCAGTTGTCTCAGTGTCACGTGCTCTTCACCGAAGATCTCGATCAACAGTTTTCTAAACTGCAGATGCTTCTCACGTGATTCCTTCTTGTGCGCTTTTATCGTACGTAAGGTCTCTGCGCCGCTTGCGGTGAGCGCAAAAATATGCTTTGACCGCTTACCTATTTCGGCCACTGCTATGAGCCCCTCCTCCTCTAACTGTTTCAGGATCGGATAGAGGGTACCTTTGCTCGGCACCCATACCCCTTCCGTCTTCTCCTTGATCTCCTTGAGCAGTTCATAGCCGGATTTCGGCTGCTGCATGAGCGAATGCAGGATGAATAGGGCAAGCAAGCCCCGCTCTCTTCCGCCCTCCGGTGCGAACGTCCACAGGCCCGTCATATCTTACTCAATTACTAGAGCACGCGCGCATATAAATACTTCGGCATCGAACCGTTCGTGTCCGGGGTAACAGGATGAATGAAGAATTTCACAGTTCGCTCTGTGTCCCGCAGGATTGAAGACAGCTTTTCATTACTGCAGGTTGAACGAACTAATAGTTTTATGGTGAGCATCGCGAAGCATGAGCACATGAGGCAAGAAGAACGCGGATACCGGTACATCGAACACCCCTCAGATGTCGGCTTCGAAGCATTCGGCTCGTCTCTGGAGGAGCTGTTCACCAATGCCGCGTTCGCCATGTACAGCTTCATGACCGACGTTGCAGCCATCGAGGCAACAGAAGAGCGAGCGATAACAGTAGAAGCTGAAGATTTGTACAGCTTGATGTTCGACTGGCTCGACGAGCTGCTCTTCCTGTTCGAAGCTGAATTGCTGGTTATGACAGATTTCAATATTGCGGTGGATGCCTCAACGTTTAGTATTACAGGCACGTGCCGCGGTGGGAAGTTCGATCCCGAGCAGCACGAGGCGGGCATCATCATCAAGGCCGTCACCTACAGCATGATGGAGGTCAAGAAGAACGAGCAGTGGCATGCGCGGGTGGTGTTAGATGTGTAGTCCCTGCGTGATCTTTGTCTTCCGCAGCCAGTCGATATCCGACCGGTAAAGGTCGCGAATGTCCGTCAATCCGAGGCTCAGCATCGCGAGCCGTTCAATGCCAAGCCCCCATGCCAGGACTGGATACTGCACCCCTATGGGATTCGTCACCTCCTCTCTGAAGACGCCCGCACCGCCCAGCTCCAGCCAGCCGTGCTCGGGCATGTACACCTCCACCTCAACCGAGGGCTCAGTATAGGGGAAATAGCCCGGCCGGAACCGTATCGAAGGAAAGCCCATCTTGTGGTAGAACGTTGCAAGGCAGCCCAGCAAATTCCTGAACGAGACGCCCTTGTCCATCACGATGCCCTCTAACTGATAGAATTCAGGTAAGTGTGTTGGATCGATCGTCTCGCGACGATATACGCGATCGATACTGAAGACCTTCACCGGCGGCTCGGGGTGCGAGGCCAAATACCACAACGTTACCGCCGTCGTATGAGTCCGCAGCAA
Source organism: Methanomicrobia archaeon (assembly GCA_016928455.1). GTDB lineage: Archaea > Halobacteriota > Syntropharchaeia > Alkanophagales > Methanospirareceae > JACGMN01. The sequence continues at coordinate 3,278 of JAFGKP010000028.1, read as the reverse complement.
AAGCTCCTCGCTCAACTCCTTCTTCCATGCACCGCCCCAGCCGGCGGAATTTAACGAGCCACCATGCTCGTGCATCTCCTTTACCTTTGCTATGATCCGCTCATCGACGTCCAAGGGTTGCTTCGCACCCAGGTAGAAGGTGTCCTGCATCTCACGTGCTGGATGGTCCTGTGGCACGAAGAGCGCATCGAAGTTCCAGAACGCGCTCTGGATCAGATCGCCCTTTATCTCGGTGAACCCCATTTCCGTGAAGATCCGCCGCATCATGTCCAGAATTCGCTGATACGGATGGATCTTTGCCGGGAATTCCTCCTTTGACGGGAGATTCACATCGTACGTCTTGAACGTCCGCCCACGCCACGCGCCGGTTCGTAACAGCTCGGGCGTGAGCTGCGCCAACTCCTCTTCGATAGAGATACCGCGCGCAACGAGCTCGTGGCCTGATCCGGTAATTGCTATGGTTCGCTCGATCGTTGCCGAATGCGTCAACAAATTTCTCTTCTTAACAAGGTCGTCCAAAAAGCAGTGCAATGACCTATCGTCCAGATCGGGAATAGATTCTTTTATCCTGTTGAGCAACACGTCCTCGGTTATCTCTCCCTCTTCACGGGCAACGCGTAATAATTCCTCGTCTATGTTATAACCTGGCGAGCCCCAGGAGGTGTTTCCTGTTGGTGTCACTACCTTCTCGCCGTCTTTATCGTCGAAGCGCGCCCACCCTTTTCGTAACAACCAATTGGTTGCAATGTTCGCTTCCTTCTCATTCTCGAACGATTGTTTAAACTCGCGGAGCGTTAAGGGTAGTAGTGCAAGCCCGTGACGCTCAGGGAGGCCTGTTTCTGCATATTCCGTGCCCTCAACGGTCAAACGATAATGAAACGACTTCTTCTCGTGTATCGCACAGAGCCCTTTCTGGGCCAGCATAAACGCAGCTTGCATAGCGGCGTCCTCGTTGAGGCCCGTTTCCGCAGCTAAGGCGCTCGGATCCCCTGCTCTGCCTCGTTCGCTGTCCAGCGCGAGCAGCACTTTCTTCTCGTTTACGGTAAGTACTGTAGTTCTCTCAGATTCTTCGGCCATGCGGTTTGCTATGCCTTTGTAAGATGCCTGCTCTTTTAAAGCTGTACGAAATTATGACCCCGCTTGCAGTTTCTGCTTGTAGAGCGCAAGTGCTTTTCGAAGCTCGTCCTCCTTCAAGAGCCCGTGCGGTGTTGGCACCTCGAAGATACGCTTTGGTATACGGATAGTATCCAGCTCGAAGCCTTCTCTGAACTTAAAGTTCATCTTCGCACGGTGGATTTCTCTGCCGAGCGCTTCCAGTTTCTCCGCCGTCCAGCCTTCGATCCCAATAGCGTCCAGCGCCTTCGGGATAACCTCGGGCGTGTAGACCTTCCGGGCGAAGAAGCAGACCACGAGGCTGGAGAGTATCTGCCGCCACTCCTCTTCCTTCAGCAGCTGCTCCACCACCTGCTCGAGCGTGAACTCCTTGCCCAGCAACTTCTGGTCAAGGTCGTAACCCGCGGAGTCGAGATGGCTGTGCCGCGCACCGGCGAGATTGTTGATATAGCACGCGATACCAGTATGATATTCGGGCATCTCGTTCCCACCAAAGGCGAGCGCGAACTCCTGGCCACCGTACACGCGCGAAGCGTGCTCCACGCCCTGTGCTAAGTCACGATAGAACTCGTTCGGCATGGTGACGATCCTCTTGATCGCCGTTAAATACGTCTCGACATCACCCCATGCCAGATTCAGACCGCCGGTCTGCTCCTCACTGATGAGCCTCTTCTCGTACGCTTCGGTCGCCCACGCCAGCGTCACGCCCGTGCTGAGCGCGTCCATCCCCGCGCGATCCACGAGATCGATCATCCGCATATAATCCGTTGCCTTTGCAATCCCGAGCATGAAACCAAGCGCGTAGATAGTTTCATTATCATAGGGGAGCGTAGAGGTCTTGAAATAGTACCCGGGCTCGTACATCTCGCGGACTGAAGCCAGATGGATACAGCCCACCGGGCAGTGCGCACAGGATACGCGTCGTGAGAGGTATTTCAGCGCCATATTCTCACCGGACAACTCCCTCGCCACCGCATCCGGTGCTTGCGCGGATGTTAAATTCTTATACGCCATACCGCCGATCTTGTTCAGATCGTAGATCTTCCCGGCCGTGCCCAGATCGTGATACTTCTCCATCGCGTCGGTCTCCACCACGACCTTTTGCAGCTCGTCATAGATCGCTCGATACGTTTTCAGCTTCTCCTTCGGTATCTCCGCGCTTTTGTCCGCGGAGACGACGAGCGCTTTCAGCTTCTTTGAGCCCATGACCGCGCCCAGCCCGAGCCGGCCGAAATGGCGGTAGGTCTCGCAAACCACGCAGGCGTAGCGCACCAGCTCTTCGCCCGCTCGCCCGATCCGAATGATGGATCTGAGCCCGCTTCCTGGCTCGGCCTCCCGTAAGATCCTGCCCACAGTGTACGCCTCCATGCCCCAAATGGACGATGCGTCCCGGAAGTGGACGTCATCGCCGTGGATCGCGAGATAGAGTGGGATGTCGCTCGCGCCTTTGATGACGATTGCACCGTAGCCCGCGAGCTTGATCGAGATCGCGCTTCTGCCGCCGCAGTGGCTCTCGCCCAAATTCCCGGTCAACGGTGATTTGAACATCGCGACCGTCTTCGAGGCCGAAGGGTACATTCCTGAGATCGGTCCAACAGCGAAGATGATCGGATTCTCCGGGCCTAGTGGATCGGTTCCGGGTGGACATTCCTCCTCCAGGAGCTTGATCCCCACGCCCGCACCGCCCAGATACGCGGAAAACAGCTCTGGCCGCGCACGTACCGTGATGTCCTTCTTCGTCAGATTTATGTACAGCACTTTGTTCAGATCTTCTGCTTGCATTTTTCGCTACCTCAGCCCTCCTCCACATCCACCAGGCCGATAACATCATGCACGCAATACTCAGCGCATTTGCCACAGTATTTGCACACGATGGGTTTGTTCTTCTCATCGTCCCAGAAGATCGCACCCAGAATACAGGCATCGACGCAGTTACCGCAGCCGATACACTTATCCTCGTCCAATTTGATGCCGCCGCCTTCTCGTTCCCGTAACGCGCCCGTCGGGCAGACCTTCGCGCATGGCGGGTTCTTGCACGCACGGCAGACTGTGATCATGAAGCCGCGCTCTATGCCGCCCGCCGAACGCACGTTGATCGCGGATTTGTTCATACCGCCGCGCCCTACGCGCCGTGAGCAGGCGAACATGCACTCCATGCAGCCGAT
>JAFGKP010000027.1 GCA_016928455.1 Methanomicrobia archaeon | reverse complement strand
TTTCCACTGCTCCGGCGAGGTGACCGCTTTCGTCTCGCCCGATTGCAGTTTTTCAGCTCTGCAGCGCGAACTCGACGCGGCAGCCTCCTCGATCTACCTCAACCTCTACCAGCTCGAGCATCCGCACCTCATGGACACTCTCGGGGCTGCGGTGGATCGCGGCGTGACGGTGAAGCTCCTGCTCGAAAGTAGTCCGGTCGGCGGTATCACGGTTGAAGAGCGGTACAGTATGAACCATGCCCTGGAACGCGGTTTGGAGGTAAGACTCGCAAAAGACCCGCACATCAACCATGCTAAGTACGCCGTGATCGATAATCGCACGCTTATCGTGATGACCGAGAACTGGAAGCTGACTGGCGTACCCGTTGACAACTCGTTCGGCAATCGCGGCTGGGGGATCATCATACGAGAGAACGACGTCGCGAACTACTTCACTGCGCTCTTCCTTGAGGACTTCTACCGTAGTACGGCATTGACAGCGGAAATACCTGAAGCCGAGACGAACAGCACGAGCGCATGGATACCGCAAGGCACCTTTGTTGCTTCATTCGAGCCAGTAACCGTAACAGGTGAGTTCATGGTGATTCCGGTCGTCGCCCCGGATTCCGTACTCGATAATGAGACGATCCTGGGTGCCATCCGAAACGCCGAGGAGCGCATTTACGTACAGCAGTTTTCAGCCCAGCGCTTCTGGGGCGAAGATGAGAACGTCTTCATTACCGCATTGATCGCGGCCGCCCGGCGCGGCTGCGAGGTGAAAGTGCTGCTGGATGCCAACGATTACAACCTCGAAACGGTAAATGATAACGACGAGGTCGTTGCATGGCTCGAACAGGTAGCGCGTGACGAAGATCTGAATCTAGCAGTGACCTTAGCGAATTTACCGGAGCTCGGATTGGTCAAGATACACACGAAGGCGCTGATCGTCGATGGTCAGACCGCAGTTATCACCTCGCTCAATTGGAACGGCAACTCAGTGCAGAACCGTGAAATCGGCGTCATTGTGGATAGCAAAGCGGTAGCAGCCTTCTACGAGGCGGTCTTCCTTCACGACTGGAACGCCTCGGTGAAATACGGCTCAGTCGCGGGTTCACGTGCTAGAGCGGCGCCCATCGGGGACGCTCCGTCAAGCTCGGTAAAGACGAAAGTGGTCGGCATTGCCGTAACGCTCATCATCACCGTGCTCCTATTTCGGCTCGTGAAATGGTATAAGCGGCTGTAGAGCGCATATGAAATGAGAGTTATACTGCACGTGGACATGGACAGCTTCTTCTCGGCCGTTGAGATGCGTGAGAAGCCAGAGCTGAAGGGTAAACCGGTCGTCGTGGGTGGCCGAATCCCGCCGAAGGCCGAGCTCGAGACTGGAGTAGCGGGGGAGAAGCGGAGAATACGCGGCGTCGTGAGCACCTGCTCGTACGAGGCACGCGAATTCGGTGTCCACTCGGCGATGCCGCTTTCACAGGCGTACCAGCTCTGTCCCGACGCGATCTTCCTCCCGGTGAATATGGCGCTGTATAAAGCGGCGTCAAAGCAGGTCATGCGTATTCTGCGGACCTTCGCCGATAGATTCGAGCAGGTGAGCATTGACGAGGCCTATCTCGATATCAGCACCCGCGTCAACGACTGGCAGGAGGCGCGCGCGTATGCACAGCGGATCAAGCGGGAGATTGCGGATAATGCGGGACTCAGCTGCTCCATCGGCATCGCGCCCAACAAGGTTGTGGCAAAGATCGCTTCTGATTTCGAGAAGCCTGACGGGCTCACCGTTGTGGAATCGGGAGATGCAGCAACGTTCTTAGCGCCCCTGCCGGTGAAGAAGATCCCGGGCGTGGGCCCAAAAACGGCCGCGACGCTGATACAAATGGGGATCACGACGATTCACGAGCTATCGATCCGAGACGTGCAAGAGCTCGTGGCGCGCTTCGGCAAATATGGCTGGCGGCTGCATCAGGTGGCTCACGGCATCGACGAGCGAGAAGTGGAAGGGAAGTGGGAGCGCAAATCGCTGAGCCGTGAGACGACGCTTGATGAGCATACGAGCGATCCTGAGCGGCTCAATCGCTGCATTGATGCGCTAGCGGAACGCGTTCATGAGCACCTGGTGCGAGAAGGGTTTGGCTTCAAGACGGTCGCGATTAAGGTCAAGTTCGACGACTTCTCGGTGTACACGCGGGCAAAGAGCTTCCGAGCCGTGCATTCAGATCTCGCCACGATATCGAAGACGGCAAGGGCGCTGCTCAAGGAATTTATCGTCGAGAGAGCTGACGATAAGCAGGTACGGCTGGTCGGCGTTCGCGTCTCGACCTTGGGCGTGCTCGATGCGAAGCAGCGGCGGTTTGCTTAAAGAATCTGGAAGTAACAGATCGCAGAAACGGCGCGCTAGCAAGTTATTTATGCCGCGGCGCCAATGTGTAGGAGCAGAAGCAGGGAAACCGAGCAAGCGAACCATACACACGCCGTGCTAAGAGGTTATAGAACGGTTTATGACACCTGAAATCATACTCGTGCTGGCGGTGCTCGTGGTCACCATCATCCTCTTCGTGACTGAGGCCTTCCGCGTCGATGTCATCGCCATCTTGATCATGGTAACGCTGCCCTGGCTGGGGCTAATTACGCCTTCGGAAGCGTTCTCCGGCCTTGCGAGCAACGCCGTGGTGGCGATTATCGCGGTGATGATCCTGGGCTATGGTGTGGATCGTTCGGGCGTCATGAACAGGTTTAGTCGCGCGATAATCAGCGTGGCAGGCACGAGCGAGAGACGGCTGATTGGGCTCGTGGCCGTGGCGGTTGGACTGATCTCCTCGTTCATGCAGAACATCGGCGCGGTCGCCCTTTTCCTGCCGGCGGTGATGCGAATCGCCAAGAAAATGCGCATACCGGTCTCACGGCTCTTGATGCCGATGGGCTTCGCGGGCATATTGGGCGGCACGCTCACCCTGGTCGGCTCCGCACCGCTGATCCTCCTCAACGATCTCTTACGGCAAGGCGGTCAGGAGCCCTTTGGCCTCTTTGGTGTCACACCCATCGGTATCGCGCTCTTAACTATGGGCATCATCTATTTTCTGACGGTTGGTAGACGGGTATTCCCCACGGGCAAAGGAGGAGATATTATCAGCCCGCAGCAGGAATTGATCGAGACCTGGGATCTACCCTCGACCATTTTTCACGTCGTCATCCCGCCTGAGAGCCCGCTCATCGGGAAGACGCGCGAGGAGGCTCAGATCTGGGCGCGTTACACCATTAACCTCCTAGCGCTCGCAGAGGGTGACGAGCTGCTTTACGCGCCCTGGCGCTACACCCGCTTCGTCGTGGGTCAGGAGCTCGCGGTACTCGGTGCCCCGCGCGATCTCGAGCGCTTCATCGCCGATTTCCGGTTGAAGGTCACGACAGCGAGCACGCAATTTGAGGCTCTACGGAGCGGTGAAATCGCGGGATTCGCCGAACTCATCATACCGCCTCGCGCGCCCGTAGCGGGAAAGACGATGCGGCAACTGGCGATCCGGAAGATGTACGGCGTGGAGCCTATAATGCTGCTGAGCGGCGCCCGCGAGGAGCGAGAAGATTTCTCGGATCGTGTCTTAGAGCCTGGTGACGCGATGATCGTCCATGGCCGCTGGGAGAATATCAAGGCGATGGCTGATAACCGCACCTTCGTGCTCGTCACGCCGATCGAGACCGAGTCCGCGGGGGCATCGCGACCACTCGCGGCAAGCCTGTGCTTTTTGGGCGCCATTACACTGATTTTATTGGGTGTGCCGCTTGCGCTCGGGCTCCTCTCCGGTGCGCTGGCGATGATCATCCTGCGCATCGTGCCGATCGACGAAGCGTATAAGGCCGTTGACTGGCGCACCGTCTTCTTGCTCGCTGGCTTGATTCCGCTGGGGATCGCGATGGAGAAGACGGGCGCGGCAAGTTTCGTAGCCACCCGTATGATCTCGCCGTTACAGGGCAGCCATCCCCTCGTCATTCTGGTCGCCGTCGCCGCGCTCGCGACGCTTTTCAGCCTCTTCATGTCCAACGCTGCGGCTACCGTCGTTCTGGTACCGCTCGTCCTCATCATCGGCGAGATGGCGCAGATCACGCCCCGCGCGCTCGCGCTGCTCGTTGCTGTCTGTGCCGCCAACTCCTTCGTCCTGCCCACGCATCAGGTGAACGCGTTATTAATGGCCCCCGGCGGCTATCACAACGCCGACTACCTGAAGGCCGGCGGGATACTGACGATCATCTTCATCGTTATCGCCGTCGGGCTCATTTATTTATTGTACGTATAACAACCGAGTTACGAGAGTACGCGGTGAAGCGAGCAGCCGCGGGCGAAGGCTATGGACATCTTCTATTACCTCTACACGGGTATCGGACTCATTGGCATGGGGGTCATCGTCTGGGGCGTCCTGCTCATCTTCAGCAGACTGTTGCGGCTCGAATTTACCCGGTTGCGGGGCAGAGCGATCTGCAGGGAGCGCGAAGCACTCCGTCATCAACTCGGCTCGTATCTCCTGCTCGGGTTGGAGTTCCTCATCGCCGCGGATATCATTCGGACCATCACCGATCCAACGCTGGAAGAGATGGCTATCCTGGCCGGGATCGTGCTCATCAGAACGGTGCTCAGCTATTTCCTTGACCAGGAGCTGGCTGCGTCCTACCCGTGCGTGGAGCGTTCCACGGAGGACGCTTAACCATTCACCACCGTCAGTTCATCAGCATCCTTAGCCTGCTCGTGCACAGCGTAACTTATTTATCGCGCGGACGCATTAGCAACCCTACTGGAGGTATAGATAAGCATGATTATTCAGCAGTTTTTTGTTACGGGACTGGCGCACAGTTCCTATCTGCTTGGCGGAACCGAGACCTGCGCGATCATCGATCCCCGGCGGGATGTAGAAGTTTATCTTGATGCGGCCAAAGCCATGGGCATGGAAATCGCCCATGTTTTGGAGACACATCTCCATGCCGACTTCGTCTCCGGACATCTCGAGCTGGCTGATCGAACAGATTCGCAGATTTACGCACCGAAATCCGCACATTGTGCCTTCGACCATGTGGGCGTCGCCGAAGGTGACCACTTCGAGATCGATGACCTGCGGCTTCGAGTTCTGGAAACGCCTGGACACACACCCGAGCATATCAGCTACGTGGTCTCGGACAGCACGCGGGGAGAGGAGCCGGTGAGTGTCTTCTGTGGTGATACACTCTTCGTCGGCGACGTGGGACGACCGGATCTCTTCCCGGGGAGGGCGCGGGAACTGGCGTCGAAGTTGTATGAGAGCCTGCATGAGAAACTGCTCCACCTGCCGGACTTCTGTGAGGTCTATCCTGCGCACGGCGCCGGCTCGCTCTGCGGTCGTATGCTCGGCGCGAAGCGGACGAGCACCATCGGGTATGAACGAAACTATAATCCGGAATTGCAGATCGCGGATCGCGAAAAGTTCATCACATCGCTGACCACAGACATGCCCCCGGCGCCCGATCATTTCAGTCGCTGCAGCGAGATCAACCGCCGCGGACCAACATTGGTGCGGACTCTGCCGACACTGGATGCGTTAGACCCGAAGTCCTTCTACGAGCGGTCGAAACGGGATGATACGATCGTTGTCGGTGTACGTGGTTATGATTCCTTTGGATGTCAGCACGTGCCCGGCGCGTTTCATATCGACTTCACGGGCAATTTCGCCACCTTCGCGGGCTGGGTGCTGCCGCCGGACGCGGATATACTCCTGGTGACGGACAGCGGCGAGCAGGCCGAAGCCGCTAAGGTCTGGCTGAGACGCGTTGGGCTCGATAAGGTTATCGGCTATCTTGACGGGGGGATGTTCGAATGGGCGAAGGCGGGCTTACCGACGAGTTACGTCCGGCAGCTATCGATAGAAGCGTTCCGTCAAGCGATCACCGGCGATCAGAAGATGGTACTCGTTGACGTGCGCTCGCCGAGCGAGTACGCGGCGTATCATATTAACGGTGCGCTCAACATCCCCTTCGCGGATCTCCGAACGCGGTACACGGAACTCGATCCGACCGCGCCAACGATCGTCATCTGCAATACCGGCCATCGCTCGAGTATGGGCGTAAGCATTCTGAAGCAACGAGGATTCACTGAGGTTTTCAACGTCGCAGGCGGCATGACGGGCTACAACGCGGCAGGCTACGGCCTCGAATGCCCGGTCTGCTCCGTGCCACACGGGCCGCGATTCTTCACGCTCGAACCACAAGAGAAGAGGGGGGGATGAGGGATGGATTGGCTCACGATGGCACGCTGGTCACCCTATATGGTGGGTATTGGTATCGGTATCCTGAGCTGGTTTGCTTTCCTGCTCTCCGACAAGCCGATCGGCTGCTCAACCGCATACGCACGTACGAGCGGGATGCTTGAACGGCTCGTCCGCGGCAATAAGGTGCTGGAGAAGCCGTATTACCAGAAGTTCGCGCCCGTTGTGGATTGGGAGTGGATGCTCGTTGTGGGTGTTGTGATCGGCGCATTCATCTCCGCGCAGCTCTCTGGCGTCTTTCAGCTGCTCTGGGTGCCGAGCACGTGGGCTACGGCCTTTGGGACCAATCCGGCGCTTAGATGGCTCGTAGCACTCATTGGCGGGTTTTTCATGGGGCTCGGCGCGCGCTGGGCAGGTGGCTGCACCAGCGGCCACGGAATCAGTGGGACGCTCCAGTTAGCGGTCAGTAGCTGGCTTGCTGCGATCTGCTTCTTCATCGGCGGTATTGCAGCAGCGATGATCATCTTTCATGTCATCGGTTAGGAGGGCAAACGCATGTTAACAGGATTGCACGAGAAGAAGAACCTGCAATTGGTGCTTGGATTGTTCATCGGGGTCATATTCGGCTTCCTGCTCCAGAAAGGTGGCGTGACGGACTACAATGTGATCATCGGGCAGTTGTTGCTCACCGATTTTACCGTGGTTAAGATCATGCTCGCAGCATCGATCACCGGGATGCTGGGTGTGCACCTGCTCCGCAGCCTGGGTCTGGCGCAGCTCCATCCCAAGCCGGGATCATTTGGTGCCTCGGTCATCGGGGGTCTACTCTTCGGCATCGGCTTCGGTATTCTCGGCTACTGCCCGGGGACGGTCGCGGGTGCGGTCGGCCAGGGCTCGCTCGACGCGCTCTTTGGCGGCGTCGTCGGGATGCTGATCGGCGCGGGTGTGTTTGCCGCGCTCTATCCAAAACTGCAGCAGATGATCCTGAGCAAAGGCGACTTCGGCGAGCTCACCTTACCAACGCTCTTCAAGGTAAATCCCTGGATCCTCGTGATTCCCGTGGCTATAGCCTTGACCGCGCTCTTATGGTGGATGGAACGAATCGGGTTGTAACGTTAAGAACGTGCGATACGGGCAAGCCTCAGCCAACAATCCGGTATTTCACGAGATGGAGGAGGATCCACGTCGCCACGTACGAGAGGAATGCGTACAACGAGGTCCACCACTGGAGGTAATGCATCAATCCGAACTGAATCAATATGTATTCGCCAATCGCGCCGAAGGTAGCAATGAGGAGGAGATCCAGCACGCTGTAGGTGAGCTTGAAGTCCTGCGGCACATAGAGCGCCCATGCCGCGCCGCCAAACAGGATGACCAGCATCACCTCGATAGGCACACAGGCGGGATGAATCGATTCTATGGGCATACACACGGGCACCAAACTGTTCGAGCTGTACCATAAATTGAAGATCGTACCCGAATTCTCGAAGATGAAATCGAAGACCACCAGGAAGATCGCGACGACCAGTGCCTTCTTCAACCTCGTGCCGGTCGGTTTTTCCACGAAGAGCTCGATGACAAACCAGACAATAGCGCCAGCACTGAGTACGAACCAGGGGGTCCAGATCGGAAGCGGCCCAGCGCTCACCAGTGGCAGGAGAGCAAGCATCAAAAAAGCGCCCAGCAGGACAAACAGGCCGAGCAGTTTCAGGAGTTTGAGACGTTCCGTGGCACTTAGTTTTTCGAGTTTCATCTGTTATAGTAGATCCTTGATGTCCATAAAAAGCGCGGAGGCACCCATAATAAAACTCAACCAGAAAACGAGCGCATAGCAGTCATCGCGCGGATGCCCGCGCCAGAGCACGTAGGCCAAAGCAGAGAAGATCAGTAAGGCGATACCGACCTGCCAGTGCTCTGCCTCAATGAAGAAGGTGAATGAGCTGATTGCCAACCCGCCAATGATGACGACGAGCAGAAGCTTCTGGTGTGTTGGATCACAGATGATCGGAATGATGCGCATTTCGTCTGGTTTCCTCTAGAGCATTAATCCTACCACCGCCTGATAAAGCTCTAAGGTGTTCTGAGGATTGAATTGGGTGTGATGCGCATTCAGGTGTGGAAGAGCGTATGCTCGACCACCGTTTGGATCTCCTTTGCAACCTCGTCCTTCGGGCGATCGCCCTTCACGATGACGGTGTGCTCAAAGTAGTTCTTCAGCTCAAGATACCGCGCTCTGACCTGCTCCAGCCGCTGCTCCTCCTCGAAGAGCTCGATATTCTCGCGATTCTGCTCGATTCGCTCCAGACATACCGCGGGCGGCGTGTCGATGATCACCGTGATATCTGGCCGTCTGAACCGTGCATTGATCGCGAGCAGAAATTCGAGATCGTTGTCCACGGAGCCAAAGGCGAGCGACGAGAGGATGTAACGATCGGAGATGACGACTTTTTTGGATGCAAGCGCTGGCTCGATCTCCTGCTTCAGGTGCTCCGCACGGTCCGCGGCGAAGAGCAGCTGTAGCGTGAACAAGGACAGCTCAGGGTTACGATTCAACGCCGCCTTGATGAGCTTGCCGATCGGCGCTGCCGTGGGCTCTTTGGTAAGCAGAACGTCATAGCCGGAACTGCGCAGATACGCCGCCAGGAGCGCTGACTGCGTGGACAGGCCCGCGCCGTCCAG
>JAFGKP010000026.1 GCA_016928455.1 Methanomicrobia archaeon | reverse complement strand
GGATAGTTTGCACGGTTGACTAGTCAAAGGGGAGGGAGGATTTGAACTAGATACCAGGACACTCTTCACCGCACGAAGAGCTTTGCTGGATCCGTGGTTTGACGTTTTTCACCCTAGAAAACCTTCTATCCGAGTAGGTGGTTTTCCCAAATCGGGAGAAGTGCCAAGAAATGAGATTCAGTGACATCAAACGTCTTCATCTACACGATACTCAAACAAGCTTGCACATGTAATGGATGATGTCGCAAATCTTGCCCTCTCGATCTCCTTCGTGAAGGATATACTGCTAAAGCGAAATATTCATAGGGGCTGTAGAGTTCCTGGGTGCTACCCAAAATCAACTCGAAAATTAAGCCGAAGGAGTGAAAATATTGTTTTTGATGAATGCTTTAGATCGCCAACCCCAATAAGTTGACACCCACGATACGTTGGCTGCAACGGTGGTGTGTCGGAGTGTATCTTGTTCAGGTACGAGTCCACCGGTGAGCAAGAGTGCGCAGCTCGGGATAGAAGATAACGGGCAGCGGCGCGAGGAAGAGCAGAATGAGCATGAGCTTCTCAGCGATGGAGCCAGTGGCAAGCGAAGAAAAGAGCCTGCGCTCCGGGCGCTGTACGACTTCAAACATGCAGGGGATGGTTTTGCCCATGAACTCCTTAGCCACCGTGAGGATCCCGTCATAGGCGCAGTCTGTGGGTACAAACGCATCGACCCGCACCATGGTGATGGAATCAGAGCTCAGTGGTGCATTCTTCACATAAAAATAGAGCACGACCCGCCGTTCAGTCATCTCACCCGTATCGTGTGCGTTCTTAGCGATCACGAGCTTCTTCACCGGTAGGACCGTCTCGTTACGTCGCTCGATCGCAGAGAACCACGGGTCTTCTACCCAGCTCGTATTCTGTACCGTTACCAGTTCACGGCCCTCCTCCTCAATCGTATAGCCTAACGCGGGATAGCAGACGATGGGCGGATGAAAGCTGGTACGATTACGCGACTGCATGATGAGGAAGAATACTGGCTGATACCATTTTGGATGCTCGTAGGCACGCATGAGCATCACATCAGCACCGAGCGCCTCCTTCACGCTTGTGGTCTCGTAATCATAGCCCGTCCACTCGCCGATCTGTTGGGGGAATGCCTTCAGGTGCTCTGTATTGCCCAGATCCAGCCTTGTACGAACCGGCAGTTCATCAGCAGAGGCATATGAGAGTTCCGTGCCGATCGTCGTAACAGACCTGGCGATGATCATGGACGGCGTGGAGAAGAGCATAATGAGCACATACCCGAGCATCATCAGTCCAAGGATCCTGCCGTAGGACTCGAAGAAGTCGCCCACCGTTCCCGTATCTTTTCTGGTTACCATGGCCAGGCTCCTCACCAGGCTGGTAGCGTAGCTGAGATTAGACGCAGAGCTCACAGCCCGTAGGTATAGTGAGCGCGATCAGGCATATAAAAGCGCTACTGAGAGAAGAGCAGCGGGCAAAGCACGTACAAAGGGAAACAATGACGTTCCGTCTATCAGTCCGATTCCAGGCATGCAAAAAAAAAAAACAGGAGTACGTAACGATAACGCTCACAGCTCAAAACCACTTCTTCTTAATATCAGGTTCGTTTATGGTAGTCAAGTCTTTTTACTCAGCAGCGAAGAAGATCGTCGGCAACAGAAAAGAAGAAAAACCAGGCGCCCAGAATGACCCCCTTCCGATATATGAAGTTAATCACTATGCGTGCAAAACAAAAAAGTGGGACACGAGCAGCTTCATTTTCAGCTGCTCGATCAGGTTCGTTTCCGGTAGCCGACGTACCCCACGAGCGCGATCAGGCCAGCGCTGAAGAGCACAACGATTGCGAGTTCAGGGACGGGATAGTTGGTGTCAAACGGCGTGCAAATACGACCAACGGCACTTGGGTCACTTGCTGGGTATTTTTTAAGTTCTATTTCGCTATTACCAACATTCTCGATCTGCACAGCTAGGTACTCACCTGGCTTTACCGTGAAAGCGCTAGCGGTTATGTTAATAATTTGATTACTACCACTAACGTATACGGAAGCATTTGTACCGTAAGCGGTAAACGTCGTCCATGTACATTCCGTTCCATTCCAGACCCCGATGGACACGTTAACAGTGCCCTCTTTCCCTGATGTTACTTCATATATCTGGAGTTGCCACGTGTCTGCCGGAAATCCGACAGCTACTTGCGCGCTTTCATTTGCCCGCCAAGTAACCGGGTTAGGATAAGTTGTTCCATCTTTTATCACCACATCGTTGTGTGAATAGTTGAATTTGAACATGACCATATACTCGTATGGCTCGGAAATGCTGCATTCTGTCCATGGATGATTGTTGACGTCCGTACTGGTCAGGTACCAACACGTGCTGTCTGCACTCACCGCGCCGACCAGCGCGACCAGGAACAAGACAACAGCGATAAAGACAAAAGCGTACCGGGTTGAGTTTGGTTGACCCATGCCTTTTCTCACCTCATTATTGAAGAAAGATTGGTTGAGGGATTATTTAAGCTTTTCACTTTGTAGTTGATATAGCTCACCCTGAGCAACTATTTCCAGCGGACTGCTCTGAAGCTTTCTATGCGGAAATGAAACCTTTACGTTCGGTATAGAAGTAGGAGTCGTGCACTTGCGTGTACCGCTTCTGCTGCGAAGTATCCGCTTCAGCGCGGGATGAAGAAGGGCGGGCAGGTGCCGCGGCGATGAAAAGCGGCGAAGAAGAAGGCGGTGGTGAAGAAGGAAGTATAGCGGTGCTGCAATGATCAACGCACCGAATGGCTGCTTTCTTCTGGGGACCGTTATCTAGCTCAACCACCTTCTTTTTCGGAGTGCTAGGGCGCACGCTCAGTAGGAGAAAGGAGCCGCGAGAGCTTCTCGCTGTGTATATTAATAATCTCAGGATCAATACGTGAAGCTAATAGACTGCACAGGAACGGGGTGAGAGGCAAATTTTTTAGTTGTGTTTCAAGAATCGGTTAAAATATCAGAGGGGAATCAACTCCATCATGAAGAATGATGAGTACTGGCACAAGATCTCTGCTCTGTTGGAGACCCCCGGTCATTGGATCCAAAGGCTTTTTTACAGGGTCGTGCTCACCAACCTATCGCACGTATCCAGCAACCTACCTTAATAGCGAGTTAGCCACCAGCTTGTGGCTTCGTCCTTGCACACTACGCACAGTACTGCTATTATCTCATAATACTTCTTGTAGACGACAAAACGCCCAATCGGAAGTAATAACTACTAGCTAAATATATCGCCCGATAAAGAGGTGAAGGAGCATGAAAAAATACAAGCAGGGTGTAGATCTATGGGCATTTTTTTTAGTCGTCGCGTTGGTTATAGCAACAATCGTTGTTATATGCCCGATATCGGCAGCGCCGGATAAAAGCGAGCTGTTGCTGCGATTTAAGCCGGGTGTGGATGAAAAAGCAAAGCACGAGCTCATGAACGCATATGGGCTCGAACCAATGGGTGAACTATCTGAGATAGGAATAGTGCTTGTTTCAGCGCCGAGCGTCGCGCTCCCCGGCTTAGAGCACAATCCGCAAATCGAGTTCGTTGAAGAGAACCGCCAGTACTATCCCGCAATGATTCCTAACGATCCAAGTTACGCTTCGCAATGGCATCTGGCCAAAATCGGAGCGCCGGAAGCATGGGACATTTCAATCGGAGATCCTGCCGTGGTGATTGCGGTGCTTGATACCGGAGTTGATACAGATCATCCCGATTTGGCAACTAAATTGTTGCTACCGGGCTGGAACTCGTGGGATTGTATTTGGGGCTGTGACGTTATAGACATTGAGGATAATTTCGGGCATGGCACTGCAGTAGCCGGTACAGTAGCGGCACTAACAAATAATACTATTGGCGTAGCTTCAATAGGATGGGATAACACGATATTACCGATCAAGGTAACTGCTCCTCAGGGCTATACAACCACGTTTGAGGTGTCTGCGGGGCTAACATACGCGGCCAGTCATGGCGCGCGAGTGGCTACGGTGAGCTTCGATTTGAATAATGCCGGGACGGCGCTCGATTCTGCGGGTAAATATTGTATCGAACGGGGGTGCATCGTTTTCATGGCCGGTGGTAATGCTAACGAGAACGTTGATAATCCTGACAATCCCTATTACGTGCATGTTAGCGGCACAACCAGTAGTGATGCATCGTATGGCACTCATGGGCCATTCATCGATCTATCCGCGCCCTGTACCGATATTTACACGACGACGCGGGGTGGTGGTTATGGATCTGTCGGTGGCACCTCGTTTTCAACTCCGCTCGCTGCTGGGGTTGCCGCGCTGATGTTTTCGGTCAACCCGTCATTAACGCCACAGCAAGTAGAAACGATTCTCGAGTCTACAGCAGATGATTGTGGTGAACCTGGTCACGATATGTATTATGGCTGGGGCAGAGTTAATGCGTCAAAGGCGGTATGGACGGCAAAGTATGCACCGCCACCTGCGCCTGATATAACGCCACCCACCGTGGTAATATGCGATCCCCCAACTGATGAAACAGTAACCGGAGCTATACTGGTGACCGTTGAGGCAACTGATGCTGGTACCGTCTCTAAGGTCGAATTGTACAAGGATGGCACACTCTTTGCAACCGATCCTTATGAACCGTACGAGTTTTATTGGGATACCAGCAATGATTCAGACGGCACTCACACGTTACAAGCAAAAGCCTACGATGACTCTAATAATATTGGCGTGTCAGAACCAGTATCCGTTATCGTAGCTAATCCGCCGACCGTCACGATCTTACAACCCGTAAACGGAGAAATCGTTACCGATATGACGTATATTATTGTTACTGTCGAAGATACATCTGCAATCAGTAGACTGGAGTATTACATCAATGATAAACTGCTAGCCTTTTATAATGATAAGCAGCTAGCTAAAGTCGCTGAAGGCGAACCGTATATACAGCGATGGAATACCCAACCTCTTAAGACTGGCTACCAGAATGTCACTGTGCAGGCGTATGATGCGGCAGGAAACAGGGGAGCTGCGAGCATAGTGGTGTTTACTATCAACTGAAAGCCCTGCGATGCACCAAGTATTTTTAAATGTGAACAGCCCGGCAAGCTCCTGCTTTCCATCTCCATCGAACCTGCCCGCTACTATCTCTTACGCACAAAAAGAACGGTCCAAACATGACCAGTACCGCTAAACCTCAAAAAGTAAAGCTTACCGTAACCCACAAAACCCAATAAAAAAAGACGAGCGCGAGAAGCTTCTTTAAAAAAACAAAGCTGCTCGCTCTTAACATTCAGGTTCTTTTGCGGTACTGTATGTATCCCACAAGCGCAAGCAGGCCAACCCCAAAGAGTACGATGGTCGCGAGTTCGGGAACGGGGAAACCAGGGTCGGTGGGTGGTGATCTGACAACAGTATCACAAGGATTAATGGTTAACACATTTCCCGGAGTCCCTGATGAATCATTGTTATAGATTTGGAAGGCGAGATAATCACCTTCAGAAATGGTAAAATTTGTACATAATTCAAAAGTGGTCAACCCCTTTTGTGGGTTGTCCCAAGAATAGTTTTCCGCAGGAATGAAAGTTGCCCCATTGTATATACCAATACTAATCATGACATTATCTGTTTTCGAATTTTGCACCGATACACTAATATTCCAACATCCCTCAATAGTAATATTGATAAGGGCACTTTCATTTGAGATCCAGAATATTCCCCCTCCCGGCTGAGGTGTGCTCAAAACATTACATTTTTTAGCATGTGATGCATTCTTATACATAATATAATTTTCACCCACTGTGTCGGCACTCAAATACCACGATTAACTTACTGCACTCACCGCGCTGATCATCGCGACCAGAACCAGCGCGACAGAAATCACGACAAGAACGCGAATGCTCCAACGTTTGCTGACGACACCATTTATGGCATCCTGTTGGGTAAAACTTCTTTGCTGCATCTTTTTCTCGCGGCTTAGCTCATCCTAACAAAGATATTCGTCGAGGGGGTATATAAACCTTTTCCTTGTTTGGCACTATTGCTCAACCAGAACAACAACTCCCCACGGAATGTTTTTAAGCTTCCTTTACAAAAGTGCGCCCGTCACGTCCGGTATAGAAGTACGAGTCGAGCGCTTGCACCGTGCCTGCTTGACTGATATGAAGTGTTATATTCAGCGCGTGGATGAAGACAGCGGGCAGGCGGCGCGGCGAAGAAGAAGGCGAAGCGAAGAAGTAGGAGAGGAGTTGCTCAGCTGCATGCGGGTGGTGGACGTGAAGGATAAAAATAAAGTGCATGAAAGAACTGCGTGAAATAAAATGTAAGCGTGCCGCATTTAGGCTGAGGAGTCTTTTTTATATGGGGTGCACACACAGATATATAAGATGAGGAAAAGAGATGGAGCTGAAGACAAAAGAAGTCTTGAAAAGGCTCGGTGACCTGGAACGAGAAATCGAGTACATCAAGCGTGATTTGTTGCATGTGGTGGAGCAACCGCGGAGGAAAGCTTCTCTTTTTGGCTGCATACCCGGTGGTGATGTGACCGAAGGGGCGGTAGAAGAAGCGAAGAAAGAGCTCTTCCGAGAATTGGGGGATCTTTAATTTAATGCTCTACATCCTGGATACCCACGTCCTCATCTGGTATTTCATAGGCAGTACCCGGCTCACAAGGGCAGTTAAAGAAAAGATTGACGAGGTCAGGAGCACGGGCGGTCGATTACTGGTGCCAACAATCGTGCTTGCGGAAGCAGTAGCGATCGCCGAGAAGGGAAAGGTTGCATTTGATTTTTCCGCGATGTACCATCGGATAAAGGCCGAACCAGAATTTGAGATCATTAGTTTTACCCCAGAGATCCTGGAAGAAGTTACGGCTCTTGCGATTCCCGAGATACACGATAGGATAATAGTAGCCACGGCGAGGTTTTACCAGGCTGGAATTCTCACGAAAGATAAAATCATTCGTGAGACGGGAGAGGTTGAAACAGTTTATTAATGTAACAGGAAACGATCGAGGAAGCCCCTGCGGCTTACAGACCGTTCGTGAGCCAATTCACACATTCTTTCAAATCAGGATCGTTCCTTCGTGGCTGGCGACCTTATCCGATACTTTGCGCCATCTTTACCGATTCAATAGGTCCGTTACCGTGTGATAAACGAACCGAGCTCCTTGATACGCCTCCTCTGCTTCCGCCCGCCCATAACTTCGGTCCCCATAAAAGGACGGAGTTCGGTCCTCACTGAGTCGGGCGGATATCCGAATTATTCGCTCCAGCAGGTCTCTATTCAGCCCGCCTGCTTTCCGCCGCACCACGTCACGGAACACCCTGCTCACATCGTGAACTTTCGGATACTCGACCCCTAAAATGGTAAGCGCTCCTTTGAGCGTCCGCTCATTATAGTCAGTCAGTAGGTCAGACCATGAGCCAATCTACAGGCTCGTTTAAAAGAATCTCTTGAAAGTTTACTCGTAAATCCAACGATGGTGGCAATTTAGCACCAAGCTATAACAACCCCCTTCATGCGCCCTTTTCCGACGAGGAAAAGCGCTCTTTCTTACTACAGGTTCTTTCTCTGAAAGAAAGTGTGCTATGAGTTCCTCGCCCTTCTCCTTATTGTTCATAAGACAAAGGATTCACCTAATTTCAGATCGGGTTTGAGATCCCAGTACCAGGTCCCATCCTCAAGCTGGACTCGCATCGAACCGAGTTCCTCGAGCCGTTTCCGCACCGCTCTTAATCGCTTTGCAAAGAAATCCGCTCGGTCAAAAAGGAGCTTTGCTTCTTCTACCATATCCAGATAAATAGGTCGGTTCTCATCCGCTTCCTCTTTCGACAGAATTAAATAGCTGAGGTAAGGAGCATTACCAAGCACCTTGCTCACTGCTTCGTACTCGCTCTTCTGTTCCAGTCGAGCTTGTACTGTAAGGACATCGTCTAATCGACGATAATAATTGGTAGATACGTGGTCCAAAATGAGAAGCAAGTCGATATCACTCTCTTCGCCTGCCTCGCCACGCGCTACGGAACCATAAAGCACCAGTGAAATCAGTCGATCACCAAAGTGCTCCTGTAAAAGCGCGAGCAACCGTTCGAGCAATGGCCGATAAAAGGTTAAACCAAATCTCCTTCCGCCTTCTACGCTCTTCTCAGCCATACGGGTTCTAACCACCTAATACGATTACAGCTTCTTATATCAAAGAAATGAGTAACCCCTCTTCTGGTCATTCCAACTCGTTCGCCAATGTTTTGCTAAAAGCGCCGTAATAGCCAAAACAGCTAAGGGGCCCGTATTAGACACGATCATACTTCGGCGAGTTCCTCTTGTAGCTCTTCCAGTGTAATGTTAGTGTAACTGATCTTTCGTTTACCCAACTCATAGAGGAAGTCCCAAAGCGTCAACTGTGCTATGTCCGCGGCTTGTTTCAAAGTCATTTTGCCTTCGCGGAAGAGCTCTGCGGCTAACGCTATCCGCGCGTCAGCCTCATCGAGGTCGCCGATTAGGGGCACTTCGAGTTTCTTTATCGCCACCGTTCTCATGTATTATTGGTGTTCCTCCTATTTATGCTTATGTGACTTCTGTGGTGGGATGACCGTGCGGTCGTCGATCGATATTGCGCGATTTTCTTACGTGGGCAAAGAAGAACTCCACGTACGTAGCTATGGGCTCAGGTGGCGGAACCCACACCAGCTACTTCCACCTTTACTCGACCAATAACCAGGTCCTCTTCGATCGTCTCGCCCTGCGAATAGCAACCGGGTAGTGCCGGAACCCAGTACATGATGCTGGGCCCGTCGCATTCGCAGGCGCCGTCAAATTGATACAAAATTCTAGGACGGATCGAACAGCGAAAAGACGGCAACTTCCCGGGCCAGTCCTGAAGCATGGGCAGTGGTATGAATACCGTCAAATCGAGCAAGAACTACTCATCAATCGTACGCCACACCCGGTGAAAAACCGCAAGCTTTATATACCTACCACCACCAATGGAATTGGTACCTCATGAACCAACGCCAGATGCAGATGCCGCGGCTTAAGAAGCTCTTCGGCGCCGCCCATAAGGATGCACTCCGGAAGACCACGCTTACCAACCCTCTGCTGGAGCAGAAGCTGGCGCGGCTGTCTTGCTCCAAACGCGAGATTCAGTCCTGGGAATCGAATCGTGAGCGGATACTCAGTGATCTGGAGCAGCGGCAGCAGACGCTCAAGGCCGAGATGTCTCAGCTCCAGGAGATCGAAGATCCCGTTAAGAAGCGGTATATGATGAAGTCGTTGCTCCAGCAATGGCGCGATAATGACCTGACGCTCGACTGCCAGCAGCAAGAGATGAACACCCGGATCACCGCGCTTGCTGCTCAGTGCAACCATGAGCTGGCCGTGCTCACCGCCCATACACCTGGGCTGGTGAACGGTGATAAAACGGAGCTGGTACACGGCTGCGTGCTTCTGGTCATCGAGGCGCTCATTGGCATTTATGAGCGGCTTGAGGATTCACGGGTAAAACCAGAATTGGCGCGGGCTATCAGTGAATTGATCGCTACTACAGCCGCGCTCGATGCCCGTTCGGTGCACTCGAACGCGCAGATCGTGCACTTCCAAAAAGAGTCCGCGTTTCTGCGTAACGGCGGCGCTGGGTTACCACAGAAAATCATGAACCGACACGCGCTGCGCCCGCAGTCGCCCGCGCGTCACCAGCAGCCGCATCGGTCGCTCGACGAGTAAGATGCATGACGAGTACCGGGAGGTTATCCCCAGCTCATACGTATGATAGCCCAACCGCATTCTCAGCGCGTAGAATCCTCTTAGTACTCCATGAGGTTCTTCGATTTATCGCGCGAGAAACTCACTCCGTTCACGAGCACCCTGTAGTGCGATTCGAGCACACCAGCATTCACTCGCAGGGAACTTCATCTGGACCATAGCGGTTTAAACTTGGACTGTCATCGTATGCTCTATCCATTGAAATAATAATTCTATCTCGACTCAATGCAGTTGCTGCATAATGCGAATCAAAAAATGTGAGCTCATAATTTCTTCTTATCGCAATGCTCGATATTACTATCTCTGGAGTAACTGGTAGAAATTCAATATTCTCTATTCCCTTTAAAGCGGTAACCGCATCGAGTAGCTCATCCTCTCTACCTTCACTCTTGAATATTAGTTCCAGTTCAAGTAAACATGCAGATGACGACTCCAGTTGTAAGCCGCTTTTTATCAGTTGAAACAGCACCTCTGCTTGCTCGTGGTGCCATCGTACTCGTTCATAGAGGCGAAAATGACGTCGTTCTCAAGAAGCATTTCAAATCAAATCACCTTCCTGCATCATCCAACGCCAATTCCTCCGCTCTTCTTCGTAACTCTTTGAATGGTTTTTCGGTGGTAAAGCTTCCGTGAAGCCGCTCATAAGGATCTTTCGGAACGGGATAGATGCCGATATGGTCCCCTAAATCTACGAGAACCACCTTACCCGTTAAGCCAAGTTTATCAATAACATCCTTCGGGAGTGCCACTCGGTTTTGCTTATCGAGGCTTACCATCGCACCGCTCATAGTCCTACCTATCCTCTTTCTGCTAAATAAAGTTCATCCTTCCATTTCGCTTAAAGCGGGATCTGAGAAGCGAGCTCGTGGAACACGTCGCGTCTCGACGTACTCGAAGCCGCTTTGATTCTGCTATTAAGACCGTCAAGCGCACGCCGGGCTGGTGAACGGTGATATCATCGGCATGTAACGTAAAGACGATATCCATTTTCCTATCCCTTTCTCATTCCTGATCGTTGGCTCATTGCCCGCTCGCTGACCGCTCATTACACGGTTCAGCTAAATATGAAGCGATTACTCAGTGCGTGCGTCGTCGTGCCCACAGCATGTAGCCTGCGAGGATGCAGAGCCCGGTAGCGAAGAGGATGAGCGGTGCGAGTTCGGGGAGCGGGGGCACTGGCGGATAATCGCTACACCGCGGATCCGGCGTGCCGACAAAGAAATCAGCACTGTTGTCGTCCGTATCCCAGCCGGGGCCGTGGATACCGTCGTAATCGAGCGTGTCGTTAATTTTTCGCTGCAGGCTCAAACCTTCGTCAGGTCTAGCACAGGGTGCGGTTTCGTAGACTGCGTTTGAATCCCATCCCACCTGGTCAACGACCGTTCCGGACGCAGTCCTGAGGATAAGGTGTGCGTCTTCACCGCGGCTTGCAATTGTAAGATACGCCTCATGATCTTTGAGAAAAACGTCGATATCACCGATGAGATAGCAGGTATAAGCATCCATACTCGTCCCTTCTGGGATCGTGAACTGGTCTGACGTTTCGGCGCTACCGCCTGTCCAGGCAGAAATATCTACTGGTTCTCCTGTTGGATTGTAAAGCTCTATCCACTGGTACCCATCATCAGTGCCCTCCACAGGATTCGGTATCACTTCACTGATCACCACGTGATTTGCATAACTGCCAGCTCCTACTTCTATCCCTGCCACTACCACCATCGCCGCCACGGCCGCGGCAGCTAAAAGCATACATCTTCGATTCATAAGCCAATGAAATAACCGTAAGAATTTAAAGGTTGCTATATCTACCTAATGCCCTGCCTGGGTGCCCGCGCGCGTTTCAGGGCTACAAGTGCCCATACAACTCCAGATAACCCTTCTTTCTGTACGATCACGCAGCGCAACCGCACGCGCTCCCATCATCGGCGTGCTCCCGAGATGAGTAGCAGCAAGCAACGATTTTCCTGGCTCAATATCCCATCTGTAACAGTGTAACGAAACGATGCAGGAATGAAGGCGACTAGTATGAACAACAGGATGATGCGGACGAATGCATCAGTTGTGCCGGCTTGATCTTAGCCGAAGTGAAGAACTGTATCGAGAGCTAGACGCCGAGCTGCAGGCACTGGCACAGCAACTGCAAACCCGATTCAGTGCACGCAAGATACTCGCCTTCGGCTCTTATTTATGTGCGGCACGAGTTGAACGATGGGAGCGATAGTGATCTCCTGATCGTGGGCGAGTCCACGCAGCGGTTCCACAAACGAATCTGCGCGGTCCTCGAGCTCACCAGTTTGCCCATCGAGCCGCTCTGTTATACCCCTGCGGAGTTCGAGCAGCTGGTGCGTGACAAAAACCCGTTCATCACAGCGGTGCTCGAAGAAGCGGTTGAGTTATGAAACCCACTTCACCAGAACAAGACCATTGGTGAGCTATCTGCTGACTGAACTGACCAGGAGTTCATACAAGCGCAATCAAGCCATTTGAAGAAGCGAAGATGCCGCACACACCATCTATCCCTGCAACCGTTCATACAACTCGAGATACCCCTTCTTCTGCAAAATCACCGCGTTCGCGTGCAATTCCACCCGGACGTTTCTACCGTTCGCGTGCTCCTGCAGATATGCGAGCGTATCAGCAGCCTGCAGCGCCTGCACGATCAGCTCGCGGTCGAGCCAGAGCGTGATGTCCGCATTGGCATTTGCACCCTGCTGCACCACAAGCCGGCCAAAGCTCCTGGTTACCGCGAACACCTCGTCAGAGCCGTTAAAGACACGCACGTCAAAGCTCGCGCCGTCCTCTAAGCCCGTTACACCGAGCTCTGCAAGCAGCGCAGTAATCTGCGCGGACGTGATAGGTACGGGCGATGCCGACGATGCCGGTGTCGGTCGTACGTACCGCAGTATCGTTATTAGTTCGCCCGTCGTGGCGTGGATCTCGACGCCATAGAGCCGCTGCAGTTCATAATCCGCGTCATTTGGGGTATGCTGCCAGACAACGCGCCAGCAGAGAATGCCGCTCTTGAGGAACGGAGTGCTCGAAAACGGTTCAGGCACGCCCTGCTGCTGTGCAAGCTCATCGGCCTGTGCTCGCGCTATGGTGATCTCCTGCGGCCCGGTAACTACCTGGCGGCCGGTCACGGTTCGCTCGTAGCTTACCCGTACCCACATCGGCAGCTCGAACTCATCACCAGGCAGCGGATAGACGAACGAGTAATGCACGGTATTCGTCACGCTATCGAACCGCTCAGGCGTGAAGTGCGCGCTGAAATATGCGGTACCAAGCAGGTCTTTGAGGTACTCGTCCGCAATGGCATACCCTTCGTCCGCGGTGATCCTGTGCACGAGCGAGACCGCAAGGTCCGGATTGTTCGAGACAGTATACACGAGCTGCCACTCGTACTGTGTACGCGAGCTTTTGAGCAGCGTGAAATGCCGCTCCACTTCTTCTGCTGGCACGCCCGTAACGTTACTGATCTCCTCTTCCGCGCGGGCACGTGCAGCCTCTTCCGTTGCCGGGAGCTCATCAAGCACCACGGTCATCGCGGCTGCATCGAGCACGAGAACATCACCTCCTGGCGCCGGTGCGCTGAACCAGAGGCCGAGCAAGAGACTCGTCACTACGCCTGCAATCAGTGCGAGCCTGCGGGGGCTCTTCCAGCTGCTTTTTTCGCTTAAAGGCATGATCCAGTACCAGTCATTCCGTCATGGTCCAAACCTGCAATGCGCCGGGCGGGCATACTCAAAAACATCAGTTGACCTGCGCAGCTTCGTGAGCTTTTCGGTAGTTACGGGTAAGCTGCTGTCCCGCGAAGAGTGTCAGAACGGTCATGCCGAGTAGCTCGGAATACAGGGCAAATGCGGCATCGGGCGCAAGCGAATAGGTGCGGAAGAACGCAGCGATGAAATACTCCCACCAGTGCGGTTCCAGAATGCCCTGCGGGAATGCGAGCCCGAAGAGCGGATACAGGAGCGTCTCCGGGATGAGCCACATCTGATCCTCGCAAAGATGCAGCAGTGCAGCACCGCCGAGCAGTATCCCCCAGAGCGCTCCATTACGGTTGTACACGTATATGCCGATGAACACGAGTATAAGGGCGAAGAGAAGCGTGTGCGCAATGAGCCGGCCGTTCGAGATCGAGTCCGCAAGCAGGATCTCCCCGATCGGCTTGTCAATCAAATCCGGAAGGATCGCGCCCACGAGCACCGCGCCATAAAGCTGCCGATCCGGCTCGATCTTCAATACACGGAAAAGAAGCACGGCAATGCCCAGCGTTATCCCCAGGTGTCCGAAGAGAAACATGATTACGTAGCACAGCGATAAATTGTTTTATTTCACGCGATATACGACAGGACTTACTACCTTACCATTCTTCCGCACCTTAATAAACAGTTTGCTCAGCACCCGGCTCTCGCCCATGCGGTTTACGCGCCACTCTTTCCTCCTTACCCCCCCCTTTTTCCCTCAGCAGCGGCAGCGGACTCAGGCACTAGTAGAAACAGTTCCGGCCTCTTTGCTCGGCCTCGTCGGAAGTTCTTTAACCGCAGGACGCGAATAGATAGAATGCAGATCCACTTTAAAGCACGAAATTACTCCAGGTTCCGGGAGAACTCGCATGAGCACCATCTACGTGTTGACCGCGCTCGTGGTCGTCATGATCGTTGGCATTTTCTCACACATGCTCGGCAAGGTAGTGAAGATCCCGAGTATCGTCTTCTTACTGGCGGCGGGGATTCTCCTGGGCCCGGAAGTGACCGGCCTGGTGGAACCCAGCAGGTTCGGTGGTGGGATCGAGCTGCTAGTCGGGTTTGCAGTGGCCATCATTGTCTTCGATGGTGGGCTCGACATTGATCTTCGGCAGGTCCGTAAGATGCAGCGCAGCATCCTCTCTCTGCTGACGGTCGGCGTGGCCATTACGGTGATACTTACCACGCTTGCCGCCTACGTCCTCCTCGAGATACCCTTCTCAATCGCTCTGCTCTTCGGTGCTTTTATCGCCGCAACCGGCCCCACCGTGATCACGCCCATCCTCAGGCAGATCACGGTGAATACACGGGTTGCCCATACACTCCAGGCTGAGGCGGTCCTGAACGACGGCATCAGTGTGGTGCTCGCCGCGGTGGTCTTCGAGTGGATCGTCGCCTCGATCACCGGCATTAAAGTTCTCCAATTCCTCGTGATCCGGATCTTCGATGGTATCCTCTTCGGACTGGCAAGCGGGTTTCTGCTCATCCTCATACTCCGGAACGTGCCCCTCCTTACCAAGCAGTATGCCCGACTTTTTACCATTTCCATTCTGCTGGCCGCATTCGTCGGTGCGGAAAACATTGGCACGCAATCCGGTGTGCTCGCCATGGCTATCTTCGGGATCGTCATCGGCTCCGCTGACGTGCCTTATAAAGAGACCATCAAAAGCTTCAAGGAGGATCTCTCGATCATCCTGCTTTCTATCATCTTCATTATCCTTTCGGCCTACATCGATTTCGATGCTGTGCGTGCTATCGGGCTCCCCGGGCTGCTTCTCGCGGTTATCTTGCTCCTCATTATTCGCCCCCTTGCGGTCTTCGCCTCCACGCATACCGCAGATCTGAATCGTGGCGAGAGACTCTTCATCGCCGCTATGGGACCCCGCGGTGTGGTGCCCGCCTCGATGGCGGTCTATTTCGCACTGCGATTGCAACTACTCGGCCTCGACGCAGAGGCGACCAGCCTCCTCGGCTTGATCTTCATCACGATCATCGTTACCGTGCTCGCCACGGGCATCGCCGCAAGATTTATCGCTGAACAAACAGGTGTAATACCTATGGCGATCCTGTTGATTGGTGGCGGCAGCGTTGGCCGCGCCCTCGCCGAACGGTTCCTCAAACGGTGCGAGAACGTCGTGATCATCGATAGTGACGAAGCGAACGTTAAAAAGGCAATGGAGCTGGGGATACCGGCGGTACACGGCGACGCCGAGGATCTCACCGTCCTCAAGAAGGCTGGAATCGAGCACGCCAAGTACCTCGTCGCCACCACGGATCAGGACAACACCAATCTCCTGGTCTGCCAGATCGCCAAGACGAAGTTCGGATTCACCGAAGAAAAACTGGTCGCGCGGGTAAATAAGACGGAGAACCTGCAGGCCTTTCGCGACCTCGGGATTCGCTCTATTAGTCCCGTTACTGCCACCGCGCTCATGCTCGATGGTATGGTTGGCCATCCTGACCTCTTTTCCATGTGCGAGGTCACGGAGGAAGGCGATATTCTTGAAATAGAGGTCTCGAATAAGCGCGTCATCGGCAAGGCGATCAAGGATATTTCGCTGCCTGATGATACCCTGATCGCGCTGGTACGGCGAGACGGTAAATCGCTGATCGCACACGGCGATACCCAGCTCATGGATGGCGATCTCGTGACCATCCTCGGCAAGGCTGGCGCGGTTCAGGAAGCGGCGAATATCTTGCGGTGACCCGTTCGGGTTGTACGAACAGTTGTTTGTCAACATTGAGGATGGGTGTGGCAGGCGAATTCGTACCAGCGGCAGTCTCCCAGACTCATTTCCGCGGACTGGCGAACAGCGTAACGAGTGCCGCCAGCACCAGTGCGACCAGCGGCACGAATACGTTTGCCTGCGGTGTGACGTTCAGCCCGCCGAGTGAGGTGCAGAGCGGGAAAAGCAGGCCGATACCAGCAATGATGCTCGCAACGACGTACGGTGCGTAATGAGCGTTCGGTGATGCATGCCGTTCGGGCGTCGAATCCGGTGCACTCTGCGGCCGGTATTCGCTGTAATGATCAATAATGTCCGGTAAGTTGCGCACCAGCTTGACTGAAGCGTCGCTGAGCCGTTTCACGCCGCGCTTGATCTCCTGCTTCAGCAGCTCATTGACAGTGAACTGCTCAGCAATTGCCTCCTTAATATCATAGTAGCGATACAAATTGTTACAGACGCCCTCGACGAGCAAAATCGCCCGTTCCAGGACGACGAAGGCTCGGGGCGCAGGGAGTTTATATTTGAGCGAGAGCCGTGCGAGGTTATCGCCCTGCCCCTTCTCGTAACGGCCCGCTTGAAACTTCTCGATCAGCTCGTCAAGATCAGCATAGAAAGCATCGATATCGATATCCTTCTCCGTTATATTGACGAGCCGCAGAAACCCTTTGAGCGCCTTGCTTACGTCGCCCGTGAAAAAGGCGTAGAAGACCTCGAGCGCATCGAGCATCACCTCCTCTCTCAGCCGGCCGACGGCGCCGAAATCGAGGAAGGCGATCTTTTCGTCCTCGAGAAGCAGGATGATATTACCACTGTGCGGATCAGCGTGGAAAAATCCGTCGACGTAGACCATCTGCAGAAACGCCTTCGTGATGAGGTTCGCGTAATACCGCGCTTGCTCATCAGTCAGTGACGGCCGCTTGCCCGCCGTCGGCCCCTTGATGAAGTCCATCACGATGACCCGGTTATTAGTGAACTCCCAGTAGACGCGCGGGATAACGACCTTATCCCAGTTCTTGAAGTTCCGCTGGAACCGCTCGATATGCAGCGCCTCGAGTCGCAGATCGATCTCGTTCTTGAGCATGGTCGAGAGCTCATCGACAATGAGCTCGGGATCGAAGCCTTTCACACGGAGTACCCGCGCACCGACCGGAAGCATCAACCTGAGCAGCCTGAGGTCCGCGTCAATCACACGCTCGATCTCAGGTTTCAGCACCTTCACCACCACCTCGTTATCATCCAGCTTCGCACGGTAAATCTGCGCGATCGAGCCACTTGCGAGTGGCTCCTTATTTATTTCTTGAAAGACGTCCTCCAGCTGTCTGCAGGTCGAATATTTCTCGCCCGTTGCCTCGTCAACACATTCGCAGGGGAAGGTTACGGAACGGTTGATCTCTTCAAAGGGTAGCGGGGCGACGCCGGATTGCAATTTCTGCAGCTCAACAATAATCGGTGGCGGCACGATATCGGGCCGCTGGCTCAACAACTGGCCGAGCTTGATGAACGTGGGACCGAGCTCGGTGAGTGCCAATCGCAGCCGCTCGCCCTCCGCTTCCCAGCCCTCCGCAGGTGCGCAGATGGGCTCGCTGGGTATACCGCCCTTCGCAAAGCTCCGATAGAACCCCAGCAGGGATGAGATCAGGTGATACTTCCATACCACTTTGAGGATCACAATTACGCGCTTCGTGAGTCTGAACATGTGGTTATCGCCTTATCACCGTTATCTTATCGCGCAATAACATAAGAGCGAACGGATATATAACAATTTCGCAGACCGTTCCTTTTCCGACGAGAACGACAGTGTGCCATGCTGCACGGTGCTTAAAATGGCTTCAAGAAATGGCGATAATAACGGTTGAAGAGCTCCTCCGCATGCTTCACCTGCGTTGGATACCGTGCTCTATACGTCTGCATCAACGCGGCTCGATCACGGCTCGCAAGCGCGATCCGTAACAACTCCAGCACGGACTCGCTGACCAGCTCGTCCTCACTGGTCCATTTCGGTATTTCGATCGTCATGCAGAAATCCTCGCTCGTGAATCGCCGACGAAGGAGTGGTGCGATTGAGCCGATAAGGATACCGTTACCCAGCTCGATGAAGTGCGGTACGCCGATCTTATGTACACGCTCGGGATCGGTTAAGCGCTCATACGACTGCTGACCATAAGCATGGAGCTCAAAATAGAACGAAGGCCTATATCGGTGAATGAGCCTGAGCAAAAGCTTACCCGCAGCGCTCTTATAGTACTCTTCGGAAAGGACGCCGATGTACCTGCCATCCGCAACGAGGCTCGGCACAAGGATCGCATCGCCGGCAGTGAGCTCCGCAGTGGCTAATCGCTCGATAAAGGGTGTCGTGAACAGGCCTTCGTCCCCGTGGAGCCCGCCAATCACGAGCCTTGTCGGGCCTGACACTGATCCCCGGGCAGCGTACAGCCGCACACCGAAGACGGTCTGCGGCTCAAACAACGTCTGTACCTCTTGTGCTGATCGCTTCGCGCGCGAAGAGGCGGGTGAGCAGCCGTTGCCCGTCCTCGGTGCCAAAGAGCGGCAGCTCCCAGAGCTGAACGATTCTGAACCGCGTTACCGTTACCGCTCGCTCGGCCTTACGATCGTAGCCCGCTTTTTCGTATGCTTCTCGTGCTACGATCATGCCACGCCGCTGCCACGAGGGCGTCTCATTCAGGTTAATACCCTGGCGATACAGCAGCTCGTGCACCTCCGCCGCCTTCATCCCTTTCACGCGCGTTTCCGCCGCTCGTCTACTCAGCCCCAGCGTTTGCAAGCCGTAATAGCCATACGCATTGCTATGATTTCGCCACGCTTCCGCCTGCCGGTGCGCGAGGTATGCCCGTAATCCCTCGTTAAGATCGCAGATAGGAATGACCCGAGCATCGAAGGCAATGGGCTCGGTAAATCCCAGCACGAGCGTTACTGCACTTGCCAGATAACTCGCAATGACCGAATCGAGCTTCTCCAGCCGGCCTCTGAACGGAACGTGCGTGAAGCAGAGACTCACCTCATCGGAGAAGACAAACGCAAGAAGTGGGTCGAAGCCGCTCTGCTGAAAGAAGAGTGTCACGGCATCTGCCATGCCGGTGGCAAATCGCGTATCAAACGGTTTTGAGAAATCCTGCTGCAAGAGCCGACGGAAGTTGCGACCATCGGCACGCACAATGAGCGGGGGTAGCGCCTTGATCGCCGCGTATAGCTCGCGGTCATCCTCCGCGGGCTCACTCCATACCCGGCTCTGAGCCGTCATCGGGATTTGATCCACGCTGTATGTACTGCGGTTGGCGCCGTTCCGCGCTCTCTAATCAAATCAGGTCAGGTTTATCGTTCGCGCTCCTCTGCTTCCTCGTGCTCTTCCGAGAGTTGACGCCTCACATGCTTAACGATCACGATATCACCGATCGCGGTGACCCAGCGATACGGAATGATCACGCCCTTCTTCCTGCCCACATTGAACGCATTGGGACTGACGTTCTTCACGGCGATGCCTGAGATTCGCTTCTCCTTGATGTCAACAGTCACATCCTCAACCTTGCCCACGTAGATGCCTCGATCGGTATACAAATCCTGCCCGTATAACGACGATAATTGTATTTCCATAATGCTCTTTATGAGTGGAAGGCAGTATAAATAAGTATCTATCGGGTTACCGCGAGGCGATTCGATGCGCGCTTCCATATCGGGTGGTAGGCTACCGGGTGGTAGGGGGGTGCACAACGCTACTTTGTAGCGCCCTTTATCGTGCCTGACGTTTTGACGACCCGTATACCAATCCTCGCAGTATCAATCACATGGATACAGGCGAGCGCGGCACGGACCTCCTCGACCCGATTATGGGCGCACCGGATGATGCCGACCCCCCGTGTACCGTCCTCGGTCGGGTGATACTCGATCAGCCAGAGCTTGCTCTCGCTCGCACCGAGATCGCCGTAGAGCGCGTATAACGAGTCCCAAATCTCCTTCAGCACAGCTCTTTTATCAACATGGCGCTCGCAGAGCACTTCGAATCGGAGATAACGGCGGCGCTCTCTGAGCGTGGGCGGGGTATAAACCATGCAGAGCAAGCAAAAGAGGAAATCCGCCATTATTCGCGCCATCCGAGCACCTCCACCTCGCCCTCCTTCTTCCATCGCTTCGCCACCACGCCTCGCGGCGTCTCGGAAAGCGCACGCAGTGCCTCCTCACCGGTCATGCCGAAGAGTGCAGCCAGCGCGATCAGCTCCCGGGGCGCTCTCAAGTCGTATATCGAGTGCGCGTGACTGGTTAAGATCATCGGTGCCTTGTACTTCCGGACGAGCTTCAACTGCTCCCGCATCTTGCTCAGGATACGTGCGCGCTCACCCCGCCTGCTCTGGATGAGCGCGTCCATATTAAAATCGATGGCCACGCCGTTCTCAGCAGCGAACCGCACCAGCACGTAGCTTAACGCACTCTCGCCCTTCTCACTGTACGGATGGGTCAAAATGTCCACCTTCGGATTCTCGACCGCGGCTCTGTTGATCTTCTCGTCACCGCCGTGCACCGCGATGACGATACCCTTGCCCCCGAACTGCCGGAGCTTTCGCTTCAGCTCCGTCACGGTCTGCGCCTGTATCTCAACACCGAGGATCAGATCATCCAACGAGCACTCCTGGAGCACGTGGCTGTCGTCATTGGTAATGGCGATCTGTGCAAAGCCATACCGTTTCGCAACACGCAGAAGATCCTCTGCCGGCGTCTCGGTTTCGGGGTACGCGTGCACGTTGAGATCAATGTAGGCGGGCATCAGGGAAAAAGAAGTGGTTAGCAGTTAATAAGTGTTCAGCGGAACCTTGTGCGGGCATTTTAGCTCATGATACCTTTAAAACGTTGCGCCGCTAATACTACTCACGATGATTCGGAGCGAACTTGAAGCCGTTCTATTTGATCTCGATGGCGTCCTTATCGACTCGTTCGAGAGCTGGTACCAGGCCTTCTCGAGTATGTTACGGGCCTACAACAAGCCTGAAATGAGTCGAGAAACGTTTAGAGCACGCTGCTGGGGCCCTGATCTGCGGCATAACCTCTCGACACTGCAGCTTGGCGAAGATGCTGCCTGGTTCTGTGTCCGCGAGCAGCAGCAGTTGATCGGGCTCGTTGAGCTCATGCCACACGCCGAGGTGGTACTGCGCCGTACACAGGAAGAGTACCGGCTCAAGGTGGGCCTGGTCACGAATACGCCACGGGCGAACGTGAAAAAGATCCTGGAGCACTTTCACCTCACGGGTCATTTTGACGCCGTTCTTACGGGCGATGACGTGGAGCGCGGCAAACCGGACGCAGAGATCGTGCTCAAGGCATGTGAACAGCTCGCCGTGAGACCCGAGCACGCGATACTTGTTGGGGATACCAGAACGGACTTCCAGGCCGGTCGGGCTGCGAGCTGTCTTGTCATTGGCGTCGGCCTGGGCTCGGCTGGTGACCTGCATATCGAGCGGCTCGAGGAGCTATTTACGCTTGAACCCTTTGCTTCCTTCCTAACTAACTACGTAAGTAGTAGAAGAGAAAGAAAATCGTATGCGGAGAAGAGAGCATGAAGAAAGTCAGGGCATCGGTCCCCGCGAAGGTGATCCTCTTCGGTGAGCACTTCGTGGTCTACGGCACGCGCGCACTGGCCACCGCGATCGACCGTCGGCTCACCGTCGACGTTACCGCCCGTGCTAAGAGCGGCTATCATGTCACTATCGAGAACATCCCCACCTTCGGCTTGGAACTGGACTTAGAGGCGCGAAAAGGGGCTGACCAAACAATACAACCATATAAAGACTACGGGTCTGCGGCACAGGCGCTTTCTTACGTTACGGGTGCAATCGAGTACCTTGAAGAGCGCTATGGTATTGGTGACGAAGGTGTACACGTCGCGATAACGTCCGGCATACCGCTCTCTGCAGGCCTGGGCTCCTCTGCTGCGACCTGTGTTGCGACTGTCGCGGCGCTCACGGAGTATTTCGGCGTTAGAAACGATCTCGAGCGCATACGGAGCGACGCGCATGCGGTGGAACTGCGGGTGCAGGGCGCCGCAAGCCCGATTGATACCGCCATCGCAACCCACGGTGGGTATGTGCTCGTGGAGCAGGGCGCGGTGCAGCACGTGCAGTTACCCGAGTTAAGACTGCTCGTTGGGTGCATGGGCAGCATATCGCTGAGTATGGACACGGCAAAAGCGGGTGATCTCAGCTTGAAGACCAAAGCACTGATTGCTGGTGTGCGAGCGCGTAAAGAGCAGTTCCCGGCGTTCTTCGAGGCGGTCTGTAACGCGGCCGAAGAGCTCACGACCGAGGCGATCCAGGCGCTCGAAGCGGACGATGCAGTAAAGCTGGGTACATTGCTGAACAGCAATCACGGGCTGCTGGATGCGATCGGCGTGGTGCCGCGACGGTTGAGCAGTCTCGTGAAGAGTGCACAGTCGCTGGGTGCGCTGGGCGCGAAAGTGACGGGCGCTGGTGGCTCGGACGAGCTCGGTGGTATCGGCTCGGTCCTGGTGCTGCCCGGAAGACACGAAGAGCAGATACGGGCCGCGATGGAGCTTGAAGGCGCGCTCGTCATGCCGGTACGGACCGGAGGAGAAGGATTGAAAGTAGAAACGAGTGGTTGATGGAGTGTTGTTTCACAATCTATACGTCTCTGGAGCAACCTGATTCCAGGAAATCTGAGTTCGCAGTTCGCCAATAGTTGTTTGTTTTTCTAAGTCTTACATGACTTCTTCTTTGTCGAACGAATTAACCCCTAACTCCACCCGGTTTACGTAATAGGTATGTGCAACTTCTCCAGTATACCCCTGGTCTGTTTTGGTATCTCCCCGATAAGCCAACGATCCCGAAT
>JAFGKP010000025.1 GCA_016928455.1 Methanomicrobia archaeon | reverse complement strand
TGCATCATTCTGGCCACGTACTTCCCCTGCATCGCGACCTTCGTGGTGATGCTTCGCGAGTTGGGCGTGACAGCTATGCTCAAAGCCACCGGATTGATGGTGCTCATCTCATTCTCGGTTGGCGTGCTGATGCGGATGATTCTCATCGGCATTTGACCGCCTCAGGAAGAATCTCCGAGATCGCGTTGGCGTCTGAACTCTGATGTTACGCTCTTTGCCTCGGTTTCCGCGACCTACCTGGTATCCCCGAGGTTTCACGTGGCTGGATGTACGGGCCGGTCATCGTCTCATCAAGGACCCTATCACTGTTCCGCGAGGTGAGCAGACTGACCACGATCATTACCACGATCGCGATGATGAGCGCCGGGAAGCTGAAATGAACGGGCAACTTCGCCACGTACTGGTCCCAGTAGCCAAAGATGCCCGCACTGAGCAGACCCAGGGCCATGCTGGCTATAGCGCCGGCTTTGGTTGCACGACGCCAGTACAGGCCACCGAGCAGCGGCACGGCGAACGTCGCGAGCATGACACCGATCCCCATCCAGATGAGCCAGGCGAGCATCGCCGGTGGATTGATGGCCAGCCAGAGCGAGCCGACCGCTGCGACGATGACTGCTATCTTACTCATCAAGAGCACCTCCCGGTCACTTGCTGTCGGCTTGAAGAGGTTGTGGTAGATATCCCAGGAGAACATAGTCCCGATGGTCAGCAGGAGGCGATCGGTCGTGGACATCACGGCGGCGAGTACGATCACGGCAAAGACACCCCAGATGAAGACGTGGGTGAATGCATGTTCAATGCCGTACATGAAAGCGAAGTCCTGCGCGTTCACCGCCTCAGGAAGAACCAGCGCCCCCTCAAGTTCCAGCACACGAACGGCGAAGCCCGCGAACTTTACGAGGAACATCACGATAACGTACACCACGAAGGCAATGAGCGGAGACCACCGAAAGTACTTGTCCTCCTTCGCGGCGAGCACGTTGTTAATGACATGCGGCGCGACGGCCAGGCCGATCATGAGCATGATCGCGAATGAGAAGAGGAATTCAGGCGTGGCGAACGCGTAGCCCGCGTAGACCGGTGAAGGATACCAGGGCTGCACCATATTCGGATCAACACTGGCCAGCACCTCGTTGATGTGCGTCAGACCCCCCGCTTTCAGGATCACCACCGGGGCCGTGAGCATAACACCGATGATAAGGATCCCTCCCTGAACAAGGGTGGTCCAGGATACGGCAAAGAGCCCGCCGATGACCGTGTAGAGCGTTATAATGAGCACAGCTATCAGGAGTGCCTGAAGATGTGGTATCTTGAAGAGCCACATGAGCACGATACTGATCGCGGTGTACTGCCCGACAAGATAGATCAGCGAGACCACTATCCCGGCAACGGCACTCAATCCGCGAATCGCCCGTGGACTCTCAAACCGATGGACGAAGTAATCTTGAACAGTCATATAGCCCGCATGTTTCCCGACGTGGTGAAGTTTCACGCCGAAGAGGATGATACAGAACGCCGCAGAGAGCGGTACGAAGAATTGCTCCCAGATGGTCGGCCATCCGGTCGAGTAGCCGAGGCCGCTGACGCCGACAAGCGTCATACCGCTACAGATCGACGCGACCATCAGGATCGTGAAGACCCAGAAACCCAGTGAACGTCCAGCAAGGATGTAATCCTCCGTGGTCTTGATCTTTCGCGATCCCCATGCGCCGATTCCGATGAGAACAAGGAAGTAAATCGCGACGATACCGATCGTAAGACTATCCGACATGCTCAGGATACCTCCCGGAATCGCAGGCCCCACCACAGTAGTAGCAGAAGCATCACGAGAAACGCGGCACACACGAAATAAGCCGTAGTATCAGGTAAGCCAAGTATCATAGTGACAATGGTAAGGAAGACCAGTATTTAAAGCTGGTTGAAATACTATCAACCAAACCGCAATTTACCGTAGATACAACAACCTTTATTCGGTATCGAGGAAACGAAACGCCTTACTTAGCAGGACACCAGCCATCCCGTTATTGCTCACGGCTTCACGATACACTGACGCATCTTCCACAGCCAAAGCCGCTGAAGACGATGCCATGCGAGCTAAAGACTATAGAGCTCGGAGCTCCCGATTATGCGGTAGCCCTGCTCTTCAAGCACTCGCTTGGCAGTTGCGCGATCTGTGACATCGAGCACGATGATTGCCCGTTTCTCCGTATCGACCACAAAGCCATAGCAGTCCTCTATATTCACGTTCGCCTCACGCAAAACCTTCAACACGCTGTGGAGGCTCCCGGGCGTGTTCTGAACCTCAACAGCAACGACATCCGTTAAGGAAGCGGTCATGCCGGCCTGCTGCAGTGCGCGAAAGCCCCGTTCAGGATCATCCATAAGGAGTTGAAAGATCCCGTATTGCTCGTCCGAAGTGATTTTCAGCGCTAGAATATTGACGGCTGCGTCCGCCAGGACGCCGGTAATCTGCTCCAGTTTTCCCGGGCGATTTTCTAAGAAGACATTTATCTGCTTGGCCATTCACCTAATTCTCCTTGCGTAAATCCACCACCCGTACCGCCTTGCCTTCCGTTCGCGGTAAGCTGCCGGGCTCGTGGAACTCCACCCGGG
Organism: Methanomicrobia archaeon; assembly: GCA_016928455.1. Lineage (GTDB taxonomy): Archaea > Halobacteriota > Syntropharchaeia > Alkanophagales > Methanospirareceae > JACGMN01. The sequence goes on along the minus strand of JAFGKP010000025.1, from coordinate 9,008 downwards.
GGCGCACCATGATCTCATCCTGAATTGCCTTGAGGATATCGTTTTCGAGCTTCCTCAGCATTCTCAAGTCGCCAGTGAACATCTTCGGATAGAGCTCCACCTTGACGGTCAGCTCGTCGAGCGTGCCCTTACGCTCGAGATAGAGCTGGTAATTAGTGGCCACTTCAGGGAAGCTCATGAGCACGTCCTCGATCTGACTCGGGTAAAGATTGACGCCACGGACAATGAGCATGTCATCGGTCCGACCTTTGATCCGTGAGATGCGAACGTGCGCTCTGCCGCAGGCGCAGGGTTCGCCATCGTCCACGATGGAGGCGAGATCGCCGGTCCGGTACCGGATGATCGGCATGGCCTCGCGGCAGAGCGTGGTCACGACCAGCTCGCCTTCCTCGCCCGGGCCAAGCGCCTCACCAGTATGGGGATTCACCACCTCGAGAAGATACTGATCTTCCCAGAAATGCATACCGCTCTTCTCCTCGCATTCAAACGCGACCCCGGGGCCGTTCAGCTCGGACATGCCGTAAGAATTAAAGGCGCTGATGTCATAGATATCCTCGATCTTCTGCCTCGTCTGCTCCGAGTGTGGCTCGGCACCGACAAAGCCGATCCGTAAATCAAACTCCCGGGGATCGTCGCCCTCCTCCTCCATAACCTCTGAGACATAGAGGATGTAGGAGGGTGTAGCATGGAAAACGGTCGTTTTAAAATCCTTCATCAACTGAATCTGGCGTTTGGTGTTCCCGACACCCGAGGGGATAACCAGCATGCCCACGCTCTCCGCGCCGTAATGGAGTCCCAAACCACCCGTGAACATACCGTAGCTGATGATGTTCTGGAAGACATCACGCTTCTCCGCGCCGGCCATAACAATGCACCGGGCAACGAGGTTTGCCCAATTCGCGATGTCACGGCGGGTATGGAAGATGACCGTCGCCTTGCCTGTGGTACCCGAGGAAGAATGCATGCGTACGATCTCCTCTTGCGGCACGGTTAAAAGTCCAAAATCGTAGTTCAGGCGCAGGTCATGCTTCGTGGTGAACGGGAGCTGAACAACATCCTCGGGCTTGGTGAACTGAGACTCATCAATATCCGCAAGGCGATTCCGATAAAAAATCGAGTTTCGAGCGCGGGCGATGACGTTCTTTAGCCGTTTTAGCTGTAACGTAGCTAGTTCCTCTCGCGGCAGCGTTTCTATCTGCTCATCCCAGAAAGCCATGGATCTTATGAAGCAGGTGAACTATATAAATCCGCACTCCGGTCTGTAACTGCTCGACCCTGTACGGGCAAGTACGGTGCCAATAGGGCACGAACGAGGGTATTTTCAGACCGGGCAAAAAGGAAAAGCTTAAATAACCCGGGTCTAGAAGATCTAACAAGGTTAGCAGAACTTGCAGAATGAAAAGTAGAGGTGGAAACATGAGATATACGACTTTAGTATCGGTGTTAGTGATAGCCTCGCTACTACTCGCAGGCTGTGTGGAACATCCAGAAGAACCTGAGGTGGGATCGGGAGAGCTGAAGATCGGTGTGGTCGCATCCTTAACCGGAAGCGCAAGTGCGACGGGCACGGATATGTGGCAGTCCGCGGTCCTGGCAGCAGAGGAGATAAACGCGAAGGGCGGCGTCGTCGTCAACGGCGTTCCGATGACCATAACACTCGTGCAAGGAGACGATGAATCGTCGCCGAAAGCTGGTGTTGAGGCCGTGACGAAGCTCATTACGGAGGATAAGGTCGACCTTCTTGTCGGCGGCTTCTCAAGCGGTGTAACGTCTGCTGATTCAGTTGTTGCGGCGGAACATAAGGTGCCATTCATCATCACGGGCGCCTCTTCACCGGTATTAACGCACCGGACGGATATTGACACAAGCTACTTCTTCCATCACTGCCCCACCACAGACGACTATGGTGAGCGCACGACGATCTTTGTCAATGAGATTATAAAGCCCGAGATCTATGCACGATTCAATTTCCCCGAAGACCGGCCCCTGAGAATGGCGCTGCTCTACCAGGACAGCGCATATGGCATAGGCGTTCATGACGCTACCACAAAGACGATTGAAACGTACAATCTCAATATTGAGATCGTTGCCGCGGAAAAATTCAAGATGGGCGAGACCGATTACCGAACGCCACTCACGGTCATTAAGGCTACTGAACCCGATGTCATTTATCCTGTCGCGTTCCTTAACGAGCAGACGCTCATCGTCACGCAGGGAAGAAAGGATGTAGGGTTGGACAGCATTTACCTCTCGGTTGAATGCAACGATGATCCGGACTACTACACTGGCGTGGAGCGCTGGGGCGAATACTCGATCCAGGAGAGCCGATTTGGGCCCTATGCCATTCCTGCGGGGCCGATCGAGAGTGCCGTGGAAACGTTCAGGGATGACTTTACCGCGCGGTGGGGTGCACCCCCGAGCATGATGGGTGCATCAACCTACGAGGGCGTATATATCGCGGCTGAGGCGGTGAAGAATGCTGGTACGGTGGATAAAGCGGCGGTCAGGGACGCACTGGCTGAGATCGAGATGTCGCAAATGGTCGAGGCAATGCAGGGCGGCGTGATCACCTTCACGCAGGATTACCGTGAGAGTAAGTTCGATCTCTATATGCAGCAATTGTTCTGGGACGATTCAGTGGGCGAGACGAGGCCGAAGATCGTATGGCCGAATAGCGTAAAGGAGACTGATTTTGTACTTCCGGACTGGTACGAGCCTGGGAGTACATGATCTTTTTTTTTCTTTTTCCCTGTTCTCCATAACCCATGGATATTAGCCTTTTCGCGCAGATTTTGGTGTGGGGCCTTTATGCTGGGTGCATCTATATCCTCCTCGCCATCGGTCTGAATTTGATCTTTGGCGTGATGAAGGTCGTAAACTTCGCCCACGGCGAATTGCTGATGCTTGGCGCTTATGCCGCCTTCTGGCTTTACGCCTATTCCCGCCTTAATCCGTATCTCGTGCTTCCCCTTGCCATGTTGCTCATAGCCCTTCTCGGACTATCGATGGAACGGCTCGGGTTCCGGCCGATCATGGGCACGGGTAAGTTGAATGAGATTTTTCTCAGTCTCGGATTTATGTATCTGTTCCAGAATCTCGTGGCGTATCTGTGGTCAACGAACTCGCGATCCGTTCGCAGCCCGTACAGCAGCATTTCAATCCCCCTCGGCGCGATCAAGCTGCCACTGGATTATCTTATCATTATCATTATTACCGTCGTCTTTCTGATCGCCTTTCAACTCTTCATGAAGCAAACAAATCTCGGGCGTGCGATGCGTGCAACCAGTCAGAACCGTGAGGCCGCGGCACTCATGGGTGTTAACGTGGAACGAATGGACATGCTCAGTTTTGCGCTGGGTTCTGCGCTAGCCGCGTCAGCGGGAGGCTTGTGGTTGATCAGCGGCCAGCTGGTGGATCCTTATGTAGGTGCTATTCCCGCGATCAAGGCCTTTGCGGTCATCATCATCGGTGGCCTGGGAAGTATCCCCGGGGCGATCATTGCGGGTCTAACGCTGGGCATCGCGGAAAATCTGGTGCCGTTACTCATGCGATTCTTCATGGAACTCTTCGGCATTTCGATGTCCTTCACGGCATGGAAGGATACGATCGCCTTCTTCATATTGATTATCGTCCTGGTACTACGGCCGACGGGTATCTTTGGTGAGCAGGGGGAGTAGGAAATGAAACAGGAACGCATCAGCATAAAAGGGTGGATAGGAATATGCTCTTTGATTCTGGCGTTACTTATACCCTTTCTGGTACGGATCAACACGTATATTCTGACGGTATTGATTATCATGTTCGTCTTCATCATTTATGCCTCAGCATGGAATCTGCTCACCGTTTCCGGTCAGGGCTCTCTCGGGCACGCTGCTTTTTTCGGTATCGGCGGATATGTCTCGGCGATTGTGGCGAATAGCCTTGGTCTTCCATTAGGTGCGACCATACTGCTTGGCGGGTTATTTGCTGCCGTTATTGGCCTGTTCATCGGGTTTACCTGTATACGCTTGCGGGAGTGGTTCCTGGCGATGGTGACCTTCGGGTTTGCGGTGATCGCGCATACCATTACGGCGGAGCTTTCATGGATCACCGGCGGCTGGGACGGTATCCCTGCGAAGAAATTGATTTCCGTTACTATACCCAATTACCTCCTTTACGAGTATTACGTGATGCTGGTGCTCACCGTGGCGGTGCTCAGTATCTTTTACCTGATCCTCAAATCGAAGATGGGGCTCGCGCTCGAGGCGATACGCGAGAATGAGCTTGAAGCGAAGGTAATGGGTATTAATGTGGCGAAGTACAAGTTGACTGCGTTTGCTATAAGCGCGTACTTTACCGGCGTAGCCGGCGCTTTGCAGATCCATCACTTCGGGTACATCACGCCAGAGATCTACGGTGTAGACATCTCATTCTGGCCGATCATTTATTGCATTAGCGGCGGCTTGTTTACGATCGAGGGCCCGATCCTGGGTACGATATTCATCACGTTCCTGGATGCGAGCCTGAAGAGCTTTGGGTTTACGTACGAGCGTTTGATCCTGATCGGGCTGATCCTCATTCTGGAAGTGATATTTTTGCCGCGGGGTCTCGTCTCACTGCCCGCGAAGATCAAATCATGGCTGAAGGTCAGTTGAGCAGTACCAGCTCACATGCCCAGATAGGCCTGTCGCACGTAATGGTTATTGAGCAGATCTGACCCCTTACCCTCGAGGATGATCTGCCCTTTTTCCATGATATACGCACGGTCTGAGATCTCGAGTGCATGATGGACGTTCTGCTCAACGAGCAGTACCGTGACGCGTTCCTCTTTCAATTTCTGAATGATCTCGAAGACCTGTAAGACGATCACCGGCGCGAGCCCGAGCGAGGGCTCGTCGAGCATCAGCAGCTTTGGCTTTGACATTAAGGCACGTGCGATCGCGAGCATCTGCTGCTCACCACCGCTCATCGTACCGGCGAGCTGCTTTTTACGTTCCGCAAGCTTTGGGAAGAGCGCGAAGACCCAGTCCAGGGTGTCGTTCTGCATATCGCGTGCGCGTGGCACGTAAGCGCCGAGCACAAGGTTCTCAAGAACGCTCATCTTCGGGAATATCTCGCGCCCCTCGGGGACGAGCGCGATTCCTTCACCCACGATCTTATAAGCAGGACTACCGTCGATGTGCGCATCAAACAGTTTGATGCTTCCCGATCGGGGTTTGAGTAAGCCCTGGATCGTCTTTACCGTAGTCGACTTTCCCGCACCGTTCGAGCCGAGCAGCGTCACCACCTCGTTCTCGTTCACACGGAAGGAAACGTCCCAGAGCACCTGCACCTTATCGTACAGGACATTCAGTTTATCTATGCTGAGCATGGTCTCGTTTCGTATGTATCGGGTTGGGTTGGGTTCTATAGTTACTTACGCGTCACATATAGGTCTTCTCACCGAGATAAGAGCTAATGACCGTCTCATCGTTCGCGATCTCCACAGGCGTGCCCTCGGCGATCTTCTCGCCGTGATGGAGAACGACGATCCGGTCAGAGACGTTCATAATAACGCGCATCACGTGCTCTACCATGAGGATCGTGATCCCGGACTCGCGTATCTTCTGGATCAGCGAGATGGCATCGTTGCTCTCGCTCGGATTCAGCCCGGTGGTCACCTCGTCGAGCAGGAGCAGCTTCGGCTCAGTTGCCAGTGCGCGTGCGAGTTGGATCCGCTTCAGTTCCACCACCGTCAGGTTCTTGACCGGATAATGGACCTTCTCCTTCGGGTAGCCGGCGAATTCGAGCTTCGCTACCGCCTTCGCACGCGCCTCGGACATGCTGAGCTTCACGGAATCACCGAACAGCGCGCCGACGGTCACGTTCTGCAGTGCGGTCAATTCGGGGAAGGAACGGACGAGCTGAAAGGTCTTCGCAATCCCGAGCTTGCAGACCGTATCGGGGCTCAGGTTGGTGATATCGTTGCCGTCGAAGACGATCGAGCCCGAGCTGGGCGGGTAGACACCACTGATGACATTAAGGAGTGTAGATTTGCCCGCGCCGTTCGGCCCGACGAGCCCGACGATCTCAGTTCGCTCGATCTCAAAGCTGACGTCCTTGATTGCAGTAATCCCGGCAAAGCGCTTGCTTACCTTTTGTATGGAGAGCATCTATTCTGCGTCACGCGGTTCTAGTGTATATAGGTGTGATCATTGAACATATTAATTTATAGGGTATTCTGGCTTACCAAGCGGGTTCAATTCGACCTGGCTCCTCCCTTGAAACCACCGCTGGAGAAACCACATGGTTTTTTATAGGATGACCGCATTGGTTGCTTTGGTGATTGATACTCATGTTCAGGTACTGGAATCCGCACATCGAGCGAATGCCTGTTGACGATTTGCGCAAGTTGCAGGAGGATCGACTTCGGTCTTTGGTACGCTTTGTTTATGCCCATTCATCCTTCTACAGGGATCGGTTCAAGGAGGCAGGTGTGGAGCCAGACGACATCAAGACTTTGAGTGACGTGACGAAGCTCCCGTTCACACAGAAGATTGATCTCCGGAATACCTATCCTACCGGCATGTTCTGCCTGCCCGGCGACTGGGTGGTGCGGTATCACGTATCCAGTGGCACGACCGGGAAGCCCACCGTGGTCGGGTACACGCAGGGGGACATAGATATGTGGACAGATTCGCTGGCACGCGCGCTCACCTCGATCGGCCTGGGTCGCGGCGACGTGATTCAGGTGGGGTATGGTTACGGGCTCTTTACCGGTGGGCTCGGGCTGCATTACGGCGCGGAGAAGATCGGTGCGACCGTGCTCCCGATTGGTGCCGGAAATACCGAGCGTCAGATCGAGCTCATGCAGGATCTCGGCAGTACTGCTATCGCCTGCACGCCCTCGTATTTCCTCTATATCAATGAGGTTGCCCAGAACATGGGTGTCAGTATCAGGGACGATACAAAGCTCAAAGTGGGCGTCTTCGGGGCGGAGCCATGGTCGGATGAGACGAGGAAGCGAATTGAGGAGACCACGGGCATCAAAGCCTATGACATTTATGGTACGAGCGAGATGAGCGGACCGCTCTTCACTGAGTGCCATCTGCAGAATGGCATCCATATCTGGGCTGATCTCTTCTTAATCGAGGCGGTGGATCCGGATACGGGTGAGCAAGTGGAGGATGGCGACCGCGGCGAACTCGTGGTGACCTCACTGGATAAATGGGCATTTCCGCTCATCAGGTTCAGACTCGGAGATCTGACAATCATCGATAACGAGCCCTGTGAATGTGGGCGCACGCATCCGCGGATCATGCGGATTCTGGGTCGCACGGACGATATGATCGTGGTGCGAGGGATAAACGTCTTCCCGAGCCAGGTCGAATCAGTGCTCATGCGGATTCCTGAGGTGGGTGACAACTACCAGATCATTGTTGATCGTAAAGGGCCGCTGGACGTCATGTCGGTCGAGGTCGAGGTAACCGAGCAGGTGTTCAGCGATAAGATCGCGGATTTGATGATATTGAGCAAGCGCGTCTCGAAGGAGCTCAAGAACGTGCTGAATATCACGGCGGAAGTGAATCTGGTGGAGCCCGGCTCGATCCCGCGATCGATGGGAAAGGCGAAACGGGTAATAGACAAGAGGCAGGTGTGAGAAGAGGAATGGTGGCGATAAAACAGATCTCGATTTTTATGGAGAACAAGCCGGGCAGTTTGGCCCGGGTAGCAAAGACGCTCTCGGGCGGCGGCGTGAATATCCGTGCGTTGACCGTGGCGGAAGCGGGCGACTTTGGCGTTATCCGGATGGTAGTGGACGATACGGCGAAGGGCTACCAGGTGCTCAGGGACGGCGGGTTCACGGTCTCGGAGACGGACGTGCTCGCGGTTGAGCTCAAGGACGTCCCCGGCGGTCTGTATGAGATTGCGAAGACGCTCGGCGAGAACAATATCAATATGGACTACGCCTACGCGTTTGTGACGGCGAAAGCTGAGCGCGCGATGCTGATCGTGCGCGTGGACGACCTGAAGGGCGCGGTGGAGGTGCTCCAAAAGGCCGGGATCGTGATCGCAACGCGGCGCGAGGTGCAGAACATATAACATTTTTTTTTAAAAAAAGCTAAACCGTTCTTACTCCACCGTACGCTCGCCCTTATTCACCGGTTTACCGTTTTTGAACGTAGTGCCGAGACGTTATGCCGGGGAATAAAGAGTTAACGGCTTTCTGCTGCTATCACATTCATATTTGGTGATTCGAGCCCGCATTTCTTTTTATTCGGGGAACGAACCGTCAACGTACCACTTAAACCGCTTGCAGTTGAACAGCGTCCTCCTTCGTTGGCACGGCACTCCGAAAACGACAGCTATTCACTCGTCCGCGTTATCGGTCTCAGTGGCAGTTACAGGCTCCTCGGCAAGGGTGAATCGCCATTGACAGAAGACGTCATTAGGATGCGGATCGGTCGGTGCGAAAATGCACCCAACCTTGATCCGGGGATCAATCACGTGCGCAAACCGCTTAAATTCTGCATAATGCATGCACTTGCAGAAGTACTCACCCAGACCGCGTTTGAGCCGTGCCTCCTGTGGTGGGCAGTGGGGAACGGAGAGAATCACCTCGTCGTCCTTCTCCTCGATCTCATAATTAATAATCAAGGCCCAGGGGAAGAGCTTCAAGGCCGTAACGAAGCCTTTCAAGCCCTTCTCTTTGATATCGAATCGCGTCACCATATCGCGAGCTGCGAGTTCCGCCGTCTTACCCCAAACCTGCTCGTTAACCTTTTCCGCGCCATCGAGTCCGAATCGCTCTTCAACATAGATAAACCAGAAGGCATCAACGAGGCGATAGTGCCAGAGCAGGAAGTCAAGGTAATCCCGGAGTTGCGCGGCGTCCATCTTCTCGATGAGTTCCGAGGTCATAGACTAAAGAACCACTTTTCGGTATTTAAACCCTAACTCCTCCCGGTTTACGTAATAGGTATGTGCAACTTCTCCAGTATACCCCTGGTCTGTTTTGGTATCTCCCCGATAAGCCAACGATCCCGAAT
>JAFGKP010000002.1 GCA_016928455.1 Methanomicrobia archaeon | reverse complement strand
GAAACGCTCTGCAACACCGCGCTTGCAAAGGATCTCAGCGTTGGTCTTCGGCAACATTATAACATCTTCTCTTTTCACTTTATAAATTCTCCCGTCAATCCCCATGAAGGGCGGGATATCATCCAGGATCCGAACGATGTGTAACTCTTCGCCGCGTTCCTTGGCTGGTGTGGGCTGGGTCGCTCCGAAAAATTTCCATGCTGGCCCCGACTGCTCTTTTTGCTTCTCCTGATGCGGCACCTTTTTTTCTTCATCCTTCTGAGCGCTCTGCGCCTTCCGCTCTACATGCTGCGCTTTCGATTTTTTTTGAACCGCCTTTTCAAGCTCGCTCTGCGTTTCTGACGCGGCGCTTCCTCGCTGATCAAGCATCAGGGCTAGCAAGCGCTCCTTACCCTCATCCACGTGACGCTTAACGCCCGCGAAGATCTCCTCCTCAGCGGCCAGCATCCCACGAGGTGGTGTTCTGGAGCCTGAGCTGGCGAGCTTCACGATCTTACCGATGCGCCGTCGCACGATATCCTCCATCTTCATGCGCGCGTTGCGAATCTCGTCCTCTACGAGCTCAGCTCGGCGCTCGTCCACGTCGCACTTCTCAGCCTTCAACTGCGCGATGTAGCTGCCGACGTCCTCGCAGAATCCTTCGGGCAATTCCTGTAGTGCCGCCATGCTTCTTTCCTTATGCAGGATCGCCCAGAGCTGCTCTATGTCCATGCCATCTACAGGTAAAAGAGACGCGGTACAAGAACATATCAGTTTCGATTGCTGTTATTCATGCGAGTTCCGCGGCACCACGGCAGAGGAAATAGATCGCCGCGAACTCCGGTAGCGACTCGATTTCGTCTTTCGCGATGGTATAGCGCTCGCCACGCAGGGTGATTGCAGAATCACGCAGTGGGCAAATTTCCAGGGGCTTGCTAGTGAAAACGACGGCGTCAGTGAGGGGATCGAAGTCCTCAAAGGTCTTGATGGTCAGCGGATTCGCGCGCAGACTGGATTTACCGTGGAGCGACCCGGGCAGGCGAATGAGCCGCTTGATGTCCGCCGTTACAGGCTCGTCTACGTGATCCGCTGATCTGACCCTGACGAACTTCGTCGCCGTTTCGGTCAAGGCAGTCCAAATCGGCTTGGCGAACTGGGGGATCTGACCGTTCTCGATTCGGTGCATTACGGTCTCATCCTTCGCGATTCGGAGTATAGTCTGCGCCTTCTTCCGTTCCAGTCCGCCGACCGCACGTATCTGTTGCAGCGCCTGCTCGTCCTTCATCGCTGCGAGCTCGTGGAGAAAGTCCAGCAAACCGTCATGAACACGTCTGCCCCAGCCTTCGGGTATCAGTTTCTTATCTGCCTTCCTCGGCTGCTCATCAGTGTGCTCCTGCTCCGTCGTATCAGAGACCAGGAAGCTCTTGATGTCGAGCCCTGTGGCCGTCACGTAATCCACGATCTCGCGCCGCTCGCGACTCCCAAGCCCCCTTACTGATTCGGTTGTAATATGTATATGGTAGCCGCGCGAGCCGGAGAACGCCAGTTTAATTGCTGTATCGGCGAACCCGAAATCGTGTATGAGAAAGTCGAGCAATTTCCGCGTCTCTGCCTTCACGAGCGCGAGGAGTTCCTCGTAGGAGTAGCGTGAGAGCTCAGCTTCGCTCACCATATGATCAGCATCGAGATCGAAGATGAGGTCAGCGCCGAGCCAGCCCTTCTTCGCCATATCGGCCGTGGGATCGTCGTATATCGCGGTCGAGTAATAGACGTGCGCGGGCGCGTACTCGCGGAGATAGTTCTGGAAATCGGTCTCGGTGGCAAGTGCGATATGCCGCCGCATCACCATCCTGTCAGCATAGTGCTGATCGAAGAGCACGAAGCCCCACTCGCGCTGCCAGAACTCCCGTGGTGGGTGGATCTTTGCTGCGGTATAGTACGCCTTGAACCTGCGTGCCACGAAACCTTTCGTCTTCTCGTTCATCTGACTGAACCCAGCGCCCCATCAGTATTTAGGAATGCGCCCGGGTATCTTTAAGGTGATGCTCAGTCGCGCGATGCTCCCAACGGGGGCAACTGCGCTCGTCGAGTAGAACCATAGCGATCTTGTGCGCACGAGCGAGTAGCGTTGCAGTCGTGGCGGTCTATTTTTAAATCGCGATCACAACTTAACCATAAAAGATGATCAGCATAGCGATCCCGAAGGGCAGTTTGGAGGCGCAGACGATGCTGCTCTTCAAGCAGGCAGGTCTGGAGGTGAAGGTGACGAGTAGGGAGTACAACCCGACGATTACGGATCCGCGAATTGAGAAGGTGAAGATCCTCCGGCCGCAGGAGATACCGGAGTACGTGGAGAAGGGCTACTTCGACATGGGCATTACCGGTAAGGACTGGATCGAGGAGCGTGACGCGGAGGTCGTGGAGATCGCAGATATGCGGTACAGCAAGATGGCGGAGAAAGAGAGCACGGTAAATATCGTCCTGGCCGTGCAGGCGGATAGCGCGATCCACGAAGCAAAGGAGATGAAGCCACAGAGCAAGATCAGCACGGAATACCCGAACATCACCCGGAAGTTCTTCGAGCGGCTCGCCATACCGGTCCAGATCTTCTTCTCGTATGGCGCGACGGAAGCGAAGGACATGATGGACGGCATTGTGGAGCTGACGGAGACGGGAGAGACGCTGCGGAAGAACAACTGGCGGATCGTCGCCACGCTGCTTGAGTCGTCCACGAAGCTGATCGCGAATAAGGACTCGTGGGCGGATTCGAGGAAGCGGCGTGAGATGGAAGAGATCAGGACATTGCTCTCCGGCGTGCTGGAGGCACGGGGAAAGGTGCTGCTCAGCATGAACGTCGCGAGCGACCGGTTGAAGGAGTTGATCGAGGTGCTGCCGGCGATGAAGCGGCCGACGATCTCGCAGCTTTATGATTCCGATATCAACCACACCCGGTATTACGCGGTGGAAACGGTAGTGAGCAAGCGTGAGGTGAACGTCTTGATCCCACTGCTGAAGAGCAAAGGTGCTGAGGATATTATTGAGATTGATATCACGAAGATTGTGAAGTGACGCGTGACGAGCGCGTTTATGCTTACCGTTTCGTTTGTTACAACCGTGAACATGAACCTCCTCTGGTGCGTGACCGGAGCCGGGCATCTCCTTTTGGAGAGTTTCACGCTCATGCAGTGCATCTGTAGCGAACACGAAATCACCGTTGCACTCTCGGGTGCTGGCTCTGAAGTGACGCGGATGTACGGGCTCCAAGAGGCGATTGCGCATGAGTTTAAAGAGGTGATCAGCGAGCGGGAGCAGGGCTATAGCTCACCACTCGTCGGCCGGCTTGCGAAACGCGAATATGATCTCGTCATCGTTGCGCCATGCACCGCAAATACGGTGGCGAAGATCGTGCGGGGGATCGCGGATTCGCTGATCACCAATCTCGTGGCGCAGGCGGTCAAGAGCGGCGTTCCTGTTTATATCGTGCCAACCGACTACGAGAAGATCCAGGAGACAACGATGCCAATGAGCCTTAATCAAGAACTGTGTCGCCTTTGTGAGGGCTGCCCGCCGCTTGAGCACTGCCCGGAGCATGCGATCTACCGTGATGATCGAGTACGAATACACGGCTTATGGTGCACGGCCTGCAAGGCGTGTATCGAACTCTGTACGTATGCCTCGATCAGTTTCGGCGGGAAGGTGCGGGTGCATATCCGTGATCTCGATATTGAGAACACGAAAAGATTGGAGAAGCTGGGAGGGATCACGGTCTTTCGGAGTCCTGATGCGATTACTGTGTAAATCGGCATGATCAGTGGTGCGCCAAAGGTCGAATGCTTTATAGAAAGAAGATAGGGGAGAACTGAGATAGTTTAGTTTATGCAGCAGTTTGAAGCAGTCCTGTACGAGGAGCGGATATCTGTATGGCTTTTCAGGGCGATTTTGGGCTTTGTAAGCGCGGTATTTCTCTTCGCCGTGCTTTATCAGGTGTTAATAGGGCCTATTGGCATGGACCCGGCGCCGAATGGGTTCTACATACTCATGGCGCTGCTGTTCATGGCGCTATTGATTACGTTCAGCACGCTCGTTATCAAACTCTCGCCGCGATCGGTAGTTGTTGGCTTCGGGATTATCAAACGCACCATCCCCTGGGAGCTGATCGAGCGCTGTTACGTGGACGAGGCCACCTGGCTCAGATATGGTGGTTGGGGAATTCGCATAGGAAGGGTAGGCGGAAAATGGCGATTGGTATTCAATATTATTGGTGCGCCCCGCGTGGTACTCACGCTGAAGCAGGGCAGGTTTGACGAGTTTGTATTCTCCACGCGGCATCCTGAGGATGTGGTGCGGATAATCAGACAGCGAATCGGCCGAATGGCTTGATCATCTATCTGTAGGTCGGAAACGATGAGCTTGATGACGCTGTATCCTTCGCTGCCTTTACTACGCGTTCGTATTGCTCGGCCCTGGCGAGTGGCTTCGTGGCATCGATCCCCACCTTTGTGGTGAGGCCATCCTGTGAAGATGGATCGAGCGTTGAGCCTTTAACGCCCGGTATCAGAACGAGATCTTCATGCCAGCGCACGCGCGTCGCGACCGCGTACTCCACATCGGCCGGGTCGAACGGGTTGATATCGTCATCCACAACAATTACGCGCTTGAGGCTGGGATGCGCGGCGAACGCGGCAATGATCGCGTTTTTCGGCTCGCCCTCCTTCTCCTTCGTTATCTGCACCACAGCGTGGAGATAGCAGCAGCCGCCATCGGTCAGATACACGTTCCTGACACGTGCAACGCCCTCGACCGCCCGGCAGATCAGCGGTTCGTAGGGCACGCCCATGAGCAGCTGGTGCTCCTTACCAGAGGGGAGTATCGCGTGATAGATCGGCTCTTTCCGATGATACATCCTTGTGAGCGTGATCACGGGCTCGTCACGGATGAGATCATAGGTACCCGTGATGTCAAGGAATGGCCCTTCTCGCGCTCGTTCCTCGCCGATAATGCCCTCAAAGGCGAACTCTGCATGCGGGACGGCAATGCCGTTGTCGAGTTTGAAGAGCTCCACAGGGCACCGTTTCAGTGCTGCCGCGTACTCGAACTCTTTACCCGGCGGCACCCGCGTCGCGGCTGCGAAGAGAACAAGCGGATCAACGCCGATGGCGATCCCAACTTTCAGGTACTCACCGTGCTCCAGCGCCTCACGGTACATCTTGTACAAATGTCGTGAGGGCACGAGTCTTGCAGCCACGCGATTCTCATCCAGGACGAGCATCCGGTGGAATGAAGCGTTCGTGATGCCGTTCCGCTCTGCGACCACGATCCCGCCGGTGATGTACGCGCCGCCGTCATCTTTGAAGTAGGTGAGTATCGGCAGCTCGTTCAGCTTTGGCACGGTCACCACTTCCCGCGTCGGTGAGTGCTCTACGATCGCAACTGAGCTGCCGTCAAACGAGCTGCTGCTGTCAGAGTGGTCAGCAAGGAACTGGAGGAGCTGCTCCTGGGGGATGTTCAACGCCTCTGCGAGCATCACACGACTGCCGAGCACATTCATGATAACCGCATGTCTGCTGTCAACGTTATGGAAGAGGATTGGTAGACCTTCGTGCTCGCGCTGCGCGCAGAGCGCGGCAACCTCATACTTCGAGGAGACCTCATCCTCGATCTCAATCAGTTTCCCGTCACGTGCCCATGAATCTACAAACACCCGCATGGTATGGTTACCTTCTTGATGGTTGGAGCTTGTTCTGTTTTCTACTTCGCTTGCTATATTAACTATATACGAGACGTGATTGATAAATTGCCCGTTATTGGTTTAACACTGGAATCATGTGGAATATAACCCGAGATTGCACACTGTGGATAAATCCGGCACCGTTTCCCCACCACCGTTCCCGGCTGGAGTAGTATTTGTCCTCCGAGCTTCGTGTCATCGCCGATGACCGCCCCAAAATTGCTCAGGCCGGTGGGATAAGAGGTTGTTGTCCCACCGGGACGGGTAATTCGGATTTCCACTGCCTTGCCGTTTAACAGAACGTTCGCTGTATCGGTCGCACCACCAACGTTGACACGATTCCCCACGAGCGACGTGACAACGAAATTACGATGCGGAATATTCGAGTGATTAAGCATGAGTAACTGCCGCGTCTCCGTGCCAGCCCCAATAAGGCAATCAGCTCCTACTAGAAGGTGTCCGCGGATGTACGCACCGCTTCGAACTACGGTGTTCCTGCCAATAATGGTGGGGCCTCGCACAATAGCGCCCCGTTCAATGCGCGCACCTTCTTCCAGGCGAACGCGACCGGGTTCCAACCAGGCTCCTTCTTCCACGTCGCCCAAAATCGCCGGCTCAATGATCCGCTCGATGTATGCAGGTAACCGTGCCACCGCTTCCCAGACATACTGCACCTCCTTGAAGAGTCCCGCAGCTTCATGAGTCTCTACAACATCAAAAAATTCTGCCGGGCTGAATTCATTCATACCCTGACCTCCCGGAGATCCCCTGGCTCGTGCGCCTTTTGCATTCGCCGCTCGATCCATTGCTGATAGAGGTTCTCATATTCCAAGACGGTTTTCTCTTTATCAAAGGTGCCTGCATGCGCTCTTGCCTTCTTCTTCAGCTGCATGAGCAGTTGAGGATCGGTTAGCAGCCGAATCGCGAGTTCTACCGCTATCGAAGGCTCATTTGCGGGATAGAGAGAGCCTGTCTCGCCGTCAGCGACTACCTCAGGGATCCCTCCCACGCGTGGCGCAAGAACCGGGACTCCGCACGCCATCGCCTCCAGCGCAACCATACTGAAACTCTCGTAGGCACTGGTGAGCAAAAGCAGATCCGCCTGTTGGAGGATAGCGGCAACATTGCGCTGTATCCCCCAATAGGTGACATCGCGCTCAAGTCCGAAAGCGTGCAGCGCTGCTCGGAGTGCGGCCATCTCGGGACCGTCACCAATGAGCCATAATTCAGCGTCCACATGCTCCCTGATCTCATGATAGAGTTGAGCCAGGCGAGGAACGTTCTTCACGGGCCTAAAATTAGATATGTGCACGATTCTTGGTCGAGAACGCTGAACTTCGGGAGACAGTGCTTGAAATTCCGTCAGATCGATGAAATTGGGAATCACGCGGGGTGCAGCAGAAAGATGGAGGAGTTCCGTGGCCAGTTGAGCATGACTCCTGGAAACCGTCGTTAATTCATCGACATAGTTCAGCCATCGCATCATCTGTGCCCGTTTCACCACATCGCCACAGCAGGTGACATCAGTCCCGTGAAGCGTTCCGATAATAACCGGCCAGGCACCCCCCCGTCGTCTCCTGACCTCAGCCGCAACGAAAGCAAAGGGGAACCCATAATGGAAATGGAGTATAGCAAGTGCTTCCTCTTCAATTACCTTAAGGATCATCTTCACATACGATTCGAGCTCATCTGATGGCCAATCGAGGAGCAAATCCGCAGGATGGTGGTCGCCATTAGCCACACGTACCGTGTGGAGCGTGAGATTACGTGAAAACCGACAGGGGAAGAACGGAGCAGTACGGGCGAAGAGATGCACCTCATGCCCCCGGAGAGCAAGCGTAGACGCGAGTTCCACCGCTATGCGGGAGCTCCCACCCATACTCGCATGGCACAGTATCCCTATGCGCATTCTAACGCTTCTCCCATCCAGTTATCTTCCTGAGCTCATTGGCCAATACCTTGATGATCTGCCCAACCAGCATCGGTTTTTGCTGCAACAACACTTTGAATTGCTCTACCTCAATGACGAGCAGCTGAACTTCACCCTTCGCGCGCATAGAGACCTCGCAGGGCGTTTCAGCAAAAAAGGAGATCGCGCCCACGGTATCGCCCTCGCCTTCTTGATAAAAGAGCTCCTCCTTACCCGCCATTTCCCTCAGGATCTCCACTTCACCCCTGAGCACCGTGTACATCTTGTCCGCGGGGTCACCGACTCGACAGATATACGCGCCGTTTTCCACCCACTGCTCGGACATCAGCTTTGCAACTTCATGCAGATCCTCGTCCGACAGTGGAGCGAATAATGCGACGCGCTTGAGAAACTCCGTGCGTTCGTGGAGACGCGCGGCGGGCAGCGATACGAGGTTGGCAAACAGCCGGATTGCACCCGTCACCCCTGCCGGTATCTGCCGGAAAAAGGAGAGCCCGGTATAGACATAGGTCCCTTGACCATAGCCCGCGACGAGCAGTCCACCTTTCTTGGGCGCTTCACCCGGATCGTTCGCTTCAATAATAGGCTGATAGCGCTTGTCAAAACTCGAGAAATAATACCGGCCTTGCTCCACGATCCAATGCTCGAAATCCGCCTGGCTGATTCTGTTCGGCCAGTTAAGAATCGGATGCCCCGGCTCGAGGAAGGTCATCGGCGCGTCTTCATAGCTCACACGGTCATGGGGCTGGTTGTATGCAAAGGGATACGGTGCGAACCCCGTCCCTTGATAGCCATAGCCCTGATATTGAACGATGAGCGTCCCCCCTTGCGCTACGTAGTCCAGAAACCGTGCGTAATTTTTACGGAGTTCTGCCCGCGTGAGATACGCATCCGGACCGACGATAATCACGTCAAATTGCATCAGCTCAATGAATGCCATTTCCTGATCCGTAATCGGATGAACGTGCAGGTCGAACGCTTCAAGCACCTCAGGGATGGGTTCCGGCGCACCGCGAATATAAGCGCATCTCAGCCCCTTCGCGAACGTGACGTCGATCAGGCAAATTTCGACCACCGCGGAGGTGATGACGAATTCCTCCCTGACACAATTCGACTCATCCGGCAGACCGGGTAGGCCCGGCATTCCCATGCGTATCGGATGAAGCACCACGCCGTAATCACGGTCCTCGACGCGAACGACATATCGAAGTGTGTAGTGCCCGTCCGGGGTAGCTCTGGGTACCCGAACCAAGAAGCAGGCGGAAGTAGAATCTCCCGCTGGCCCCAGAGCAAGCTCGATTTCACCAGGTTCTACATACCAGTCATCGGGCACTTCGAGCCGCAATGTGCCCTCAACGCCCTCGTGCTCCATATTGCTCCGTGCCGTCACCATCAGGTTTATACACTGATCCGCCGGGCCAACCACCAGGAATTCACGATCCCTTTGCGGGCTCAGCGATATCGGAGGGATAACCGCCATGGTCAATTCCCTCTGACCGCCGGGGAATTTCTCACGGAGAATCGCAGGCGTTCGCAGCGTGATCTGATCTCCGCCGAGCTGTACCGGGCATTCAACCTGCACCGGGGGTGGCCCAAAGGGAAGGCCTGCAATCGCTCCTTTTGGCCATATGTACTGCTCGCCTACCTTCGGTTTGACCAACCAGTACGGAGTGGATAATTCAGCCGAGGGAGGCGCAATAACCTCGCAAGTCGTGCTCAACGCCGCCGATGCTCCGTCTACAAACTTGATTTCCCACTTCTCAGGGACGAGTACCGTGAACGTGACGCGGCTAACCTCGCGCTGCAGAAAATTCCACAATGTTGAAGTCAGCCGGAATCGTTGACCGGGCGTGATTCGCGCGTCATCCGTGAGACATTCAAGCCTAAGCCCCAGACATCTCGCGGCAACCTCCTCAAAATCCGCGATCTTATGAGTCAGATATACACCGATCGCTTTCTCCGCCAACGGCTCGAGATCCTCTCCGGACAGATTCACTCTGAGTGCTTTGAGCAGGGCGAGTCCTTCAAGGATCTTTTTCGCGGTGTCCACCGGGTTCTCCACCCGATAGCTCTGAAG
>JAFGKP010000024.1 GCA_016928455.1 Methanomicrobia archaeon | reverse complement strand
TGCCCGAGGCGCTCGCGCAGGAGACGAAGAAGATGTTTGATATGAGTTTGGAGAAGGTACTGTAAAAAAAAACCTTTCTTTAAAAAGAAAGCTTTACCAAAGAAACATCATACGTAATCTGCAGTGAAAAAAGCTCGAGAACAAGATGACCGGAGGTGGCTTTTAATAGCTGAGAGAGAATAAATTAAGTGAGATATATTAATTGACAGGGAGAAGTGTTATGACTGCTAAAGTATCAGTTTATGAAGGGCAGATTGTTCAGGAGATAAAGGGTGTGCCTGAGGAATACTTGCCCAATCTACTCCTGATTGTTCGTTTGTTCCGCGAGAGCGTAGCATTAAAGCCAGCCGAAACCAGCTTCCGTAAAGGATGGGAAGAAGCATTAGCAGGAGATACCATGCCAGTGTCCGAACTATGGGTGGACATTGATGCCGAATGCGCCTGCTGAGCAGGTGCATATTGAGTATACTTCTGAGTTCAAACGCAACCTTCGGGCACTTGCTAAGAAGTACCGCCATATACGGTCTGATGTCCAGCCAGTGATTGAGAAGCTCGAAGCTGGCGAAGTCATGGGCGTTCAGGTGCCAAGAACACAGTACGCTATCTTTAAGGTACGCGTGCGAAACAGCGATATTTAGAAGGGTAAACGTTCAGGCTATCGTATGATTTACCATAATAAAAAACCGAAACATATCATTCTCGTGACTATCTATTCCAAGCTTGACCAGGCAGACATATCAGCAGAAGAAATTCGACGCATTCTGAAAGAATATTGATGGAAAAACTCCTTGCTTAAGTTATGCCCTTCAACGCAAAAACCAAAAAACATGTACAGAGTTAGCGCAAACGCTAAGAATGTAGCTTCGGGAATGAACGGATGGAGGAAGGTGATAAAAACGGTGGGGGCTAAAATCCTTCTGAAAACATGGCTCTGGAAGACGAGATACTGAGTTCGTAGATATAAACGGCAAGCGGCATGAGGGGTGGATACCCGCGATACGACTCTACTAGCGAATGGGGGATCTCTAGCACTGTCGTTGACGATAAGAGTGGGCTCGGCATTATCAGAAAAGAGCCCTCTTCATCTTTCTTGCTTGCTTGCTAACCGCAGAACAGACGAAAAAAATAGAACAACAATTAGCTGACGATTTTACTGCTGATTCAGGCAGGGTTAAAGGCAGAAGATGGTGTAGTAAAGAAGCAATGACACCCTTTATAACGGCAGTGACTATTGAACTCATAGCAAGTAAAAGCGTATTAAATGGGCGTATCTCTGGCTACCACAGCACCGTATGTGGACCTCAACAGTCAGCGGCACGATAGGGGTGATACCAGTCATTCGGCTATGGATGCAAGAGTGATCTTGAAGCGGATGCAAGAATCGCCTCTGGAGCAACGAGCGATAGAAAGTTAAATGAGTACGACCAATAACCAGCAGGGTGAAACTGAATGGAAGAGCGTTTGAAGGCACTTAAACTCGCGATGGAACGTGAAGCAGAAGCAAAGGCCTTTTACCTCGAGGCTAGCCGGAAGATGACGAACGATTTCGCGCAGGATATGTTCCAATCGCTTGCCAGAGACGAGGAGCGGCATCTGCGAACGGTCAAGGCGGTGTTTGACCGGCTCAGTAAGGAGCGCGCATGGCCGAAGCAAGTAACCTCGATCGGCGATACCGTTACCGTGAGGACAGTATCACTGGCTGATGTGAGGTCAATCGAAGTGGCGGCGAAGAAGGACCTTGACGTGAGCCGCGGGATATTGAAGCTGGGCATCGAGCGCGAGGAATGGAGCATGGAATTCTATCACGAGCTGGCGGAGAAGGCGACCGATCCGTTCGAGAAGCGATTCTTTATCGCACTTGAGCACGAGGAACGCGGTCATTATCTCACACTCTGGGACTACCGCGAGTTCCTTGAGGATCCCGAAGGCTGGTTCAATATGAAGGAGGGTTTCCGGCTTGATGCCGGGTAATCGTTCGTGATCCATGGTTACCCTTTTCGGTATCTCGGGCAGTCCACGCAGGGCGGCAACCGAGTGGATCATGCAGGAGGCGCTACGGTACGCCGAATCGAACTGGCATGCAGAAACACGGTATTTCTCGGTCCGTGGCAAGAAGATCAATTTCTGTATTCACTGTGATCACTGTATTCGCAAAGGGAGCTGCACACACGAGGATGCGATGCAGGAGGTCTACGAGGGCTTCGCGTGGGCTGACGCTGTACTGATAGGGACGCCGGTGTATCAAGGCTCGCTCAGTGGCCAGACGAAGGTGGTACTCGATCGACTGCGCGCATTCGCGGCAGGCAACCCGCACGGGCTCCGCAACAAAGTGGGCGCAGCTGTTGCGGACGGCGGCGATCGTATCGGCGGTCAGGAGATAGCGATTCGGGCCATTACCGACTTTTACGTCATCAATGAGATGATCCCTGTGGGTGGAGGAGCGTTCGGTGCCAATCTCGGCGCAACCTTCTGGTCGCGTGACAAGGGTGCCGAGGGTGTTGCTGCAGATGAGGACGGTCTGCGTAGTCTTCATAAGACCGTAAATCGGCTCATGATGGTTTGTCAACTCGTCAAGGAGGGCGAGCCACACGTATGAGGGAGCACGTCCGGATCGCCTGGGGGATCACCGGCTCGGGTGACAAGATCATCGAGACGGTCGAGTTCATGGAGCGTCTGACCCGGGAGCACAAGCTTGAGGTGCACGTGTATCTCTCGAAAGAGGGGAAGGTGGTCTTACAGTTTTACAAGCTCTTGAACGCCGTGAATGAGCGATTCTCGAAGGTGAGTCTCGAAAAAGGGCCGAATGCACCTTTTCTCTCCGGGAAGATCCAGCTGGGTATCTACGATTTCGTGCTCATCGCGCCCGCAACGGCAAATACCGTGGCCAAGATCGCGTATGGCATCGCTGATTCTCTCCTTACCAATTCCGCGGCACAGGCGGTCAAAGCGAACGTTCCGGTCTATATCTACCCGGTGGATCAAAAAGAGGGCGAGATCGTCACGAAGCTACCTGACGGCCGGGATCTGAAGTTGCGTATGCGGAAAGCGGACGTGGAGAACGTGGAGCGGCTCCGACGCATGGAAGGGATCTATGTTCTGGAGAGCGTCGAAGCGATCGAGGACGTGGTGAAGGAGTTCATGACGAGGCGGGCGGCCGAGCGCATGCGTCTGCGTTCTTAAATGTCGCGACTCATTCACTTGCTTCTCATTTCATTCAAATCCGCGTGGTCACTCTCTACTATGCGCAGTTGTTTTTTGGTGCGCCAAAAGTGGTAGGTT
The DNA here is from genome assembly GCA_016928455.1 of Methanomicrobia archaeon. Lineage (GTDB taxonomy): Archaea > Halobacteriota > Syntropharchaeia > Alkanophagales > Methanospirareceae > JACGMN01. The sequence goes on along the minus strand of JAFGKP010000024.1, from coordinate 297 downwards.
TTATATAGGCATGCAAACAACATCATGAGAAGTAGCGCAAGCAAACACAACACGACGATCGATGACTCATCGCGTTAAGCGGTTTTTACGATGTTAGTGCCGATCTACTGATGGCGCTTTTTACCAGATCCCACCTGCAGAGCACAGAAGGGAGTAGCTACGGTACGGTAAGAGTGAGGTAAAAGATGGTAACGAAAGAATTGGATGTGTTGCTGAAAGAGGAGCGTGTTTTTAGACCATCAGCTGAGCTGGTTGAGCAGAGCAACATCAAGAAATGGATGGCCGAGCATAAAATCG
>JAFGKP010000023.1 GCA_016928455.1 Methanomicrobia archaeon | reverse complement strand
TCATCAGGCGCACGCCCTGCGTGTTCCGCCCCTGGACCGGGATATTCTGCACACCGATTTTGGTCACCATGTTATCGGAGGTCGTAATCATAAGGTCATCGTCGGGCTTCACCTGCTTGATACACACCACGTTCCCGTTGCGTTCCGCGCCGCGGATGCTGATCACGCCCTTGCCGCCACGATGTGTTTCGCGGTAAGCTTCAAGCCGTGTTCGTTTACCATACCCCTTCTCGGTGATCGTGACGAAGTGTGACTTCTGAATGCTTAGATCGACCGTCTCGATACTGGCAACCTCGTCGCCCTTATCCAACCGTATCCCGCGCACGCCCGCGGCGTACCGGCCCATCTCACGGAGCTCCTCCTCATGGAAGAAGATCGCTTTGCCCATCTTCGAGCTGACGATAATGCCCTGATCCGCCTCACCTTTCATCAGGGCCACATCAACCAGTGCATCATGCTTGCGCGCGTCAACCCGCAATGCCACAATACCCGTTACGCGGATGTTCTTCAAACTTGCGAGCGCGCTCCGTTTTACCACACCACGTTTGGTCGCGAAGACGATATACACGTTCTCGATCGCCTCATCGACCACTTCTGGCACCGAGTGCGCGGTGACAAAGGTCTTCGATTCTTCTGCGGTGATGCTCAACCCGGGAACGTTGACCAGGGGTTTGCCTTTCGCATGTCGTGAGCTGGGCGGGATCTCATAGGTCTTGACCTGAAAGACGCGACCATCCTCGGTAAAGAGCAGCAGTCGCTCGCGTGTGGATGCGCGAATGAAATTGACGACCACATCCTCTTCCTTACGATCGATGACCGCAATCCCCTTACCCCCGCGCTGCTGCTGTTTGAAGAGCTTCTCAGGCAGTCGTTTCACGTACCCGCGTTCGGTGAAGAAGAGGATCACTTCCTCCTCCTCGATGAAATCGCGCTCGCTGAGTGTCACCATCTCCTCGATCTCGGTGCGCCTCTTATCCCCGTACTTCTCCTTCAGCTCGCGCAACTCATCTTTAATAACGCCCAGGATGCGCGCTTCACTCGCCAGTATCTCCTTGAGCCACGCGATCTTCTGCTCCAGCTCGGCGCGCTCGGTCTCGATCTTATCACGCTCGAGGGCGCTCAGCCGCGAGAGCCGCATGTCCAGAATCTCTTTCGCCTGCACTTCGCTGAGCGCGAATTTCTCGATCAGCGCGGCTTGAGCCGCTTTGACATCGCTCGATGCTTTGATCAGCTGAATCACCTCGTCGATGTGCGCGATCGCGATGATCAAGCCCTCTAATATGTGCCTTCGCTTCTCCGCACGATCCAGTTCGAATTGCAGCCGCCGGACCGTGACCTCTCTGCGATGCTTGATGTAGCACTCAATCAGCTCTTTAAGCGTTAAGACCCGGGGCTCGCCGTCAACGAGCGCCAGATTGATGACCCCGAAGGTGGTCTCCAGCTGCGTACGTCGGAAAAGCCGATTCACGATGATAGGAGCGTTCGCGCCCGCCTTCAAGCTGACGACGATCCGCATCCCTTTGCGGTCTGATTCGTCGCGCAGCCCGACAATGCTGTCTACCTTGTATTTCCGGACGAATTCCGCGATCTCCTCGACCAGCTTGCTCTTGTTCACCTGATAGGGGATCTCCGTGATGATGATCCGCTCTCGTTTGGCTTTCTGCTCGATCTCCACCTTTGCCTGGATTTTAATGCTGCCCCGACCGGTCAGATATGCCTGGCGGATGCCTTCGTAGCCCGAGATGATGCCACCAGTCGGGAAGTCAGGCGCTTTTATGTGCTCCATCAGCTCCTCGATCTCGACATCGGGCTCGTCGATGACGCGAATGATGCCATCAACGACCTCGCCGAGGTTATGCGGTGGCATGTTGGTGGCCATACCAACGGCAATGCCGGATGAGCCGTTGATCAGGAGGTTAGGGAGCTTTGCGGGCAATATCAGGGGCTCTTTGAGCGTATTATCGAAATTGGGTACCCACTCGACGGTATCCTTATCGAGATCCTCGAGGAGCTCGCTCGCGATCTTCGAGAGTCGCGCCTCAGTATACCGCATCGCGGCCGCGGAATCGCCGTCCACGCTCCCGAAGTTGCCCTGGCCATCTACCAGGGGGTAGCGGTAGGAGAAATCCTGCGCCATGCGCACCATGGTGTCATACACCGCAACGTCCCCATGCGGGTGATACTTGCCCAGAACATCGCCCACGATGCGTGCGGATTTCTTGTGCGACCGATTATACGTGACGCCCAGCTCCTGCATGCCATAGAGGATCCGGCGATGCACCGGCTTGAGCCCGTCACGGGCGTCGGGAAGAGCACGGCCGACGATCACGCTCATCGCGTAGTCGATGTAGGAGCGCTTCATCTCATTCTCAACACTGACCTCGATAACGTGCGCTCGTTCGTCGATCCCTGCTTCGTCTACCGCGCGCTCGTCCTCGTTCATCGCTCCAGTTAGGTTAAAGGAGTGCAGTGTAATAAATCTGCTGCCATCGTTGTGGCCGAGATGGCACCAACCGGGCGCTGCACGAAACCTTTATAGCGAATAAGCAAGATAGGAGGTAGTGGAAAGCACGTTTTATTGGGAGTTGAAAGATGGTAAAAACGATAGGTATTGATGTAGGAACAAGTAATTCGGCTGCCGCTGCATTGATTGGTGGTAAGGCCACGATCATTCCCAGTGCGGAGGGCACGAGTCTGGGTGGCAAGGCGTTCCCTTCATATGTTGCGTTCACGAAGGACGGTCAGCGGCTCGTTGGCGAACCTGCGAAACGACAGGCGGTTTCTAATCCTGAAGGCACGATCTCAGCGATCAAACGGAAGATGGGGACCGATTACAAGGTGAAAGCATATGGCAAGGAGTACACACCACAGCAGATCACGGCATTCATTCTCCAGAAGATCAAGACGGATTCGGAAGCATTCCTGGGCGATAAAGTTGATAAGGCCGTCTTAACCGTGCCGGCCTACTTCAACGATAATCAACGTACCGCGACGAAAGATGCCGGAACGATTGCTGGTCTTGAGGTGGTGCGGATCATAAACGAGCCTACCGCTGCGGCGCTTGCGTATGGTATCGACAAGACTGAGAAGGAGCAGAAGATCCTGGTCTTTGACTTCGGCGGTGGCACACTGGACGTCACGATCATGGAGTTCAGCGAGGGTGTCTTCGAAGTCATCTCCACGAGCGGCGATACGCAACTGGGCGGAACGGATATGGACAAAGTCATTGTGGATTATGTCGCCGAGGAGTTCAAGAAGGAATCGGGAATCGATGTTCGGAACGATAGGATGGCGACACAGCGGTTACGGGAAGCGAGCGAGAAGGCAAAGATAGAGCTTTCCAACGTGCTCGAGACCGATATTAATCTCCCGTTCATCACAGCAGATGCCAGCGGGCCGAAGCATTTAGTGATGAAATTGACGCGTGCGAAGCTGGAGGAGCTTGTGCGGCCGATCGTGGAGCGAACAAAGGATTCGATCAAGCAGGCCCTGCAGGATGCGAAGCTTACCTCAAAGGACATCACCAAATTGATCTTCGTCGGCGGCCCGACGAGGATGCCGATCGTCCAGAAGTTCGTGGAGGATTATGTGGGTGCAAAGGGCGAGCGCGGAGTCGATCCGATGGAGTGTGTGGCAATCGGTGCGGCAATACAGGCGGGCGTCTTAACCGGCGAGGTTAAGGACGTTGTGTTGCTGGATGTGACGCCGCTCTCACTGGGTGTGGAGACATTAGGCGGCGTCTTTACGAAGCTCATAGAGCGAAACACCACGATCCCGACGAGGAAGAGCGAGATCTTCTCCACGGCCGCAGAAAGTCAGACGAGCGTCGAGATCAATGTCCTTCAGGGTGAACGTGAGTTTGCACGGGATAATACCAGTCTTGGCCGATTCAACCTCACGGGGATACCGCCTGCACCACGGGGTATACCACAGATCGAGGTGACCTTCGATATCGACTCTAACGGCATTTTGAACGTTACTGCAAAGGATCTCGGCACGGGCAAGCAACAGGCGATTACGATCACCGCATCTACAAAACTCTCGCAGAGCGAGATCGACCGGATGATGGAAGACGCGAAGCGGTTCGAAGAGGATGATAAGCGACGCCGTGAGATCGTGGAGACGAAGAATCAAGCAGAGAGCCTTATGTATACCTCTGAACGTTCGTTACACGATCTGGGCGATAAGGTCACAGCTGACGAGCGGACGAAGATCATGGCGATCATAGAACGGCTGCGGGACACGATAAAGACTGATAATGTGAGCAGGATGCGGTCGGAGATGGAAGAGCTGACACGCGCGCTCCACGAGATCTCGATGCGGGCGTACCAGCAGACGGGTGGTACGCAAGCGGGGCCAGGGCGAGGAGCAGGGCCGCAGGAGGAGCCGAAGCGTGGACCGGTGGACGCAGAATACCGGGTGGTGGACGAGGAGGAATAAGACCCCACCGCTGCCACTTTTCCTTGCATTGCACGGTACTATACGATGAGCCGCCGGGATGCGTAATCACTCGTCAGTGACTGCCTTTTTCTCGGTTTTGGTAGCATAATGTCCGCTGAGCCGCGCGCTTCGCAGGGATACCCAAGCTCAAAGAACCGGAGTAAGTAAGAGCAGAGAGGAAGCATGCCAAAGAAGAACTACTACGAGGTTCTGGGCGTGAGTAAGGACGCCAGTGAGGCGGAGATCAAGAAGGCATACCGGCGGTTGGCGAAGCAGTACCATCCGGATGTATATAAGGGAGACAAGCGCGAGGCTGAGGAGAAGTTCAAGCAGATCTCAGAGGCGTACGAGGTTCTCGTGGATAAGGAGAAGCGCGCGAAGTACGATCAAATTGGTGAACGGGTGGTGGATGAAACGTTTGGACCGCAAGGCTTCGATTGGTCTCACTTCACGCATTATCGTGACGTAGAAGATATCTTCGGGAACGCGATCTTCGAGACCTTCTTCAGCACCCCGGGGAGTCCCGGCTTCTCCAGTCGCGGTGGTGTCTTTGACACGCTCTTTGGCGGTCGAGAAGGGATTGCGCGGCCGGTTCGTGGCGAGGACGTCCGATTGCAGCTTGACATCACGCTTGAAGAAGCCGCGCGAGGTGTGGAGAAGAAGATCGAGGTCCCGATGTCCAGGGTCTGCGAGGCTTGCGGCGGCACAGGCTCGAAGTCCGGGAGACCGAGCACCTGCCCGAGATGTAAAGGCACGGGTCAGGTGCGAACCGTACAGACACGCGGTGGTGCCCGGGTAATGCAGGCTTCAGTCTGCCCACAGTGTCAGGGTACTGGCCAGGCGACAGTAGATCTCTGCAGCGCCTGCGGCGGCCGTGGCATGATGACAAAACGGACAAAGATCGCGTTGAAGATCAAGCAAGGCGTGAAGACCGGGCATGAGATCAAGATCCCGAAGGCCGGAAGACTACCGGATTCCCGTATTGGTGGAGCGCCGGGTGATCTGTATGTGCTGATCAACGTGATGCAACATCCGGTCTTCACACGGCGCGGGGATGATCTCTCTATGACCGTACCGATCAGCTTCGCACAGGCTGCTCTCGGTGGCGACCTGATGGTCAGCACTATTGAGGGCAAACAGGTGAACGTGACGATACCACCGGAGACGCAGACGAACACGAAGTTACGGGTGCGAGGCCACGGCATGCCGCGGCCGGACGGGAGCCATGG
>JAFGKP010000022.1 GCA_016928455.1 Methanomicrobia archaeon | reverse complement strand
CCGCGCATCGACGCGGTTCCCGACGCTTCCGTGCCCCCGTGGGCTCGCCATGGCCCTGATTCGTGAGGTCAGTCAACGTATGGAGATTAAGATAATTCGCAGTCAACGCAGGAAGAAGACGATTGGTGCACGCGAAGTGGACGGTGTGATCCAGCTCTATCTCCCGGCAGCGCTCTCACCACAGGCAGAAGCTGAGTATGTGGCGTGGGCGCGAAAGCGCTATGAGGCGCGGCAGCGCCAGCGCGAACTCCTGGAGACGAACGCCGATGCGCTGCTGGAGCAGCGCGCGCAAGCGCTCAACAAGCGGTACTTTGACGGTGCGCTCTCGTGGACTCGAATCGCCTATACAACTGAGCAGAACGCCCATACGTTCGGCACCTGTGACCCCCTGAGTGGGACGATACGGATCTCAGATCGTCTGGTGAAGATGCCGCGGTTCGTGCATGATTACGTGGTGGTGCACGAGCTCGCGCACCTGCTGGTACCGCGTCACGGCCCGGCATTCTGGCAGCTCGTGCATCAGTATCCCAAAACGGACCGTGCACGCGGGTATTTGATGGCAGTTGGGATGCGCGATTAAGCCGGATGGTGCGCGCGTGGAGGGGCGGTAATTTTTAAGGCACGTGCAATAACATAGATATATAAAGTTTATGTGTGAAGGAGGCAGGAGCCCCACGCCAGGAAGGGACAGATGACGAACCGCGGCGGGTATAAGGACGAGTTTATACTCTCGTTAGAGGCTGATAAATGGCTCTTCCACGCTGATCTTCTCGTGGACAAGGCTCATGTCGTAATGCTGAAGGAGCAGGGGATCATCAAGAAGGAGGCCGTGGCTATTCTGACCTGCTTACAGCATCTGGAGGAGCGCAGTGAGGATTTCATCGAGTACGATCTCCCCGAGTACGAGGATGTGCATACCGCGATCGAAGCGGTCGTGATCGATGCGGTCGGTGAGGACATTGGGGGCCGGATGCACACCGGGCGGTCGCGGAATGACGAGGTAGCGACGTGCATACGACTGGCGCTGCGGACCGAGCTCCTGGCGTTGCTCAAAGCGATAAATGACCTACGCGGCGCGCTCCTCGCGAAAGCGGGCGAGCATATCGGGACCGTTATGCCCGGGTACACCCATCTGCAGCGTGCGCAGCCCACGACGTTTGCCCATTACCTTTTGGCGCATGCTGACGCCTTTGCACGCGATTCCGCGCGACTCCTCACCGCTTATGAACGCACGAACGTCTGTCCCCTGGGCGCAGCGGCATTTGCTTCGACTGGCTTCCCGATCGACCGCGAGCGAACGGCGCGGCTCCTCGGTTTCGATGCGGTGCTGGAGAACTCGATGGATGCGGTCTCGACGCGCGATTTCATCATCGAGGCGATTTCATGCTACGCCAACCTGATGACTGCCCTGAGCAGGCTTGCGGAGGAACTCATTCTCTGGAGTTCCACGGAATTCAACTTCATTCGCCTCCCCGACGAGTATGTGACGGGCAGCTCGATCATGCCGCAGAAACGGAACCCGGACTACGCAGAGCTCATACGTGCGCGAGCGGGCACGGTCTACGGCTGTTTGATGAGCGTGCTCTCGATCTGTAAGGCCCTGCCGTATTCGTACAATCGTGATTTTCAGGAAGCAACACCACATCTGGTAAGGGCCACGAAGACAACAATCGCCTCGGTCACCGTGATGATGAGCATGGTGAACGGGCTGGAGGTGCAGGAGGAGCGGATGGCTGAGCAGGCGCCGCGCGGGTTCACCACGGCAACAGAACTGGCAGATACCATCGTTCGTGAGACCGGTTTGCCGTTTCGCACGGCGCATACCATCGTGGCTGCTCTGGCGGCTGATTTGACGGACAAGACCTGGGAATCGCTCAAGGACGAGGAATCCGAGAAGGCGTTGGTGGCCGATATCCTGCAGCGAATCGATACGCTCGCGCTGGACAGCGTGGGTCAGAAGCTAAGCGCGAAGGGACTAAGTGAGAAGAAGGTGAAAGAGACACTGGAGGTCGCCGCAAACGTACGTAAACGGCGCGTGAAGGGCGGGCCAGCGAAGAAAGAGGTCCGGCGGATGCTCACACGGCGGAAAACTGACCTGGAGAAGGAGGAAAAGGCGCGGCAGGACAGGGAAGAGCAGGTAAAGCGGTGCCTGGATGAGCTGGAGAAAGAGGTCAGGCGCAAGAAACGCGTGATCACCGTGATCAGAAAGCCGAACCCAAACGTCGTCGTTGACCGTATTAAGGATATCCGAAAATGAGCTGGACCTTCTTTCTGAGCTCCAGGTACACGGTGAATTGGGCTACCTAACCTAAGATACCGCGGTTTGGTGCGGTACGGTTCAGAGCCACACGCATGGCGCTCTGTGTTCTCGGTAGAGGTAGAGAGATAGTGCAGTCATCAGTATAGTATTGGATACCTAACTGAATGATTGATAGGAGAGCCTACTCCGTGCGGAAACCATCACCGTTTCTGAAAGAGCAGCCGCATCAACTCCTGTGACGCCGCATCCAGCACGTTTTCCGCACGCTGTAATGCTGATTGCTCGTCAAACGTGCCGTCACTTCCCGCCACGGCTTTAGCGCGCGAATCATAGAGTGCGAACGGCACGGGCTCTCGCGTGTGCGTGCCCACGGACACCGGTGTGTAGTGATCGGGCATGACCAGGATCCGGTACCCCTCACCGGTAGCAGCAAATTCCTTTTCCAGTCCGTTCAAGACGGTTCCGACAACCAGAGTATCGAACGTCTCGATTGTCTGCACTTTGAGATCGATATCGCCGAGATGTCCGGCTTCGTCTGGCGCCTCGACATGCACGAGCACGAACTCTGTATCCGCGAGGCTACGGAGCGCGTATTCCGCCTTGCCCCGGTAATTCGTGTCAAAATAGCCCGTCGCACCCTGCACGTCGATCACCTGTAGGCCCACGAGCCGCGCAATCCCTTTGATCAGGCCGACGCCCGAAATGACCGCACCCTGCACGCCGTACAGCGCATCAAACGCGGGCATAACCGGCTTCTGCCCACCACTCCAGAGCCAGACCATATTCGCCTTCAACTCGCCGCGGGCCGCCCGCTGCAGGTTGAGGTCATGCTGCTCTAGAACGTCCTTTGAGCAGAGCATGATCTCCCGTAATAGAGCCGCTTTCGGGAGATGATCAGTGATGCGTACACCCACGATGTCATGGGGCGGTGCACCGCCGATCTCCTTATCCCGAGCGAAGCCAGTCGCGCCTGAGCGCGCTTTGAGCACCAGTATGTTCCGGTAGCTCACACCGGCATGAAAGCTGAGCTCCCAGCCCTGATCAAGCCAGCTCGTTCGCAAGGCCGCGTTAAGCGCCGCGATCAGCGCCCGTGCTTCCTCGGTGGTGACATGCCCACCGCTGAAGTCCGCCAGGATACCGTCTGTCTCGGTTATCAGATTGCAGCGAAACGCGAATTCGTCGTCCGCGAGCGGTATTTGCAGCGCCATCGCTTCGATCGGGCCACGGCCGGTGTGATAGGTAGCGGGATCATAGCCGAGTATCGAGAGGGTGGCAATGTCACTGCCTGCGGTCATTCCGTCTGGTATCGTTTGCACCAGACCGATCGAGCCTTCTCGGGCAATGAAGTCGAGGTTCGGCGTGTGTGCGAGCTGGAGCGCGGTTTTGTTCTCGCGTTCCGGCACGGGATAGTCAGCCATCCCATCTCCGATCAGAATGACGTATTTCATGCCCCATTCCTCAGCAGTTATGTATTTAAATCATCATTTCCCTAATTATAATTGTTGAAGGGAGATGGAGACTGATATACCGCTCAGGGAAGTTATGGTACGCGAAGTCGTCACGGGAGATAAGAATCTCACCGTCTTACAGGCAGCGAAGCTGATGCGGCGTTTTCATGTGGACAGTATTATCGTGCTCGACAACGGTGAACCGGTGGGTATCGTCACCGACGGTGACATCATCAGCGCGGTGGTGAGCAAGGACACGAAGCCGAGCGCGGTGAAGCTCAGTGAGATCATGACGACACCCCTGATTACCGCCTCCCCCAATGATCGGGTCTCTATAATTGCGCGGAAGATGTCGAAGGGGCGGATCCGGAAGATGCCGGTGGTTGAGGACGGCAAGCTGGTAGGGATCGTCGCGGATGTCGATATCCTCTCGATCTCCTCGGAGATGAACTCGATACTGGCAGAACTGGTGGAGATGAGCGTGGAGCGCGAGACTATGGAGCTGGAAGGTGAGAGCCCTGAGCAAGGCCTCTGCGAGAAATGCGGAAGCTTCTCCAATTATCTCGTGCTCAAAGGCGGGTTAATGGTCTGCGAGACCTGTAAAGATGAGTTAGAGTTAGAAGGCGAGGAATAGCTACGCAGCTCCCGCGTTAGCACACTTAATCTCGAATCCCCGGTCCCGTTACTGAGAATACCGCCTCTGCTTCCGGGAGGTTCGGTGAATCGACCAGGCGTGCGATCCGTTTCTCGCCTTTTGATTTCCGCAGATAAATTCTGAATGTCGCAGTATGCCCGACGATATGGCCGCCGATTGGTCGTGTCGGATCGCCGAAGAACGCATCGGGTCGCACCTGCACCTGGTTCGTAATCATCACCACAGCGTTGTTGAGGTCGCCGAACCGTAGCGCATCGTGCAGATGCTTGTTGATCTTCTGCTGCCGGTCTGCCAGCGTGCCGCGACCAACGTATTCACTGCGGAAGTGCGCGGTCGCCGAATCAATAATGAGCAATCGTACCGGTTTTTCGGTCTCTTTCAACTCCTCCGCGAGCTTTTCCGCCCTATCCACCAGCAGGATCTGGTGATTCGAATTGTACGCGCGAGCGATATGGATATTCTGCAGCACGCCTGCATACTCCAATCCGGCTCCCTCGGCCATGTTCTGGATCCGCTCTGGTCGGAAGGTATTTTCTGTATCTATGATCACAACGGAGCCGTTCAAGCCACCCTTTTCCGGTGGTAACTGCACATTAACCGCGAGCTGATGCGCAATCTGGGTCTTCCCGCTGCCGAATTCGCCATAGAACTCGGTTATCGCCCGTGTCTCGAGCCCGCCGCCGAGCAGATCATCCAGCGATTTCGAGCTGGTCTTGAGCTTCCCAACCTCCCGCCGCCGTTCCAGAATCTTATCGCCGGTCTCAAAACCGCCGATATCCGCAGCCACTCGCGCCGCATTAATGATCTTCGCCGCGGTGGCTTCTCCGATCTCCGCAGCAGACACCAACTCTGCGGGTGAGGCCACAGCGATCGCTTCCAACGAATTGAACCCACCATCGCGTAATTTCTCCGCAATCGCAGGTCCGACACCCGGTAAATCCTCCAGATCCACGAGTACGTTCACCTCTTCGTTATTTAGTACCTAACACCCGCTGGAAACACTTAAACTTTTCGACTGCCTGCTTACTTGCTTGCTTGCACCTGCACTCAGAAGAGGAGCACAAGCGCGACGACCACCGAGCCGAATTTGCCATGCTCCACTTCTACGGATTCCACCACCAGCTCTCTGGCGAGCACGTGCAGCTCGCGCATCGCGGCCATCTTATCCAGCTTCTCCTGTATCTTCCCCGCAAGAAACGCACGCGCATGGTGCCCGTGATGCTCACCGATGATGCCAAACGCGCGATTCGCCGTACCAGGCTCCTCACCCAGCCACCCATAACCTACTCCGGCACCGACCACGTCACCTGATCCGCCATCGGCTCGCGAGAGCACACAGAAGGTGATGGTGCCTGGTTTTATGCTCGCGTGCTTACGATCGAGCACTACGGCGTCCGCCGGCAGAATGGAGGAGACTTCTACCAGATTACACTCACCTATACCTGCGTCCCGCAGCGCGCGATCAAAGGCAATGGCCGGCTCCGGATCCATCCCCACACCGGAGGTAACAAAGAACGCCCGCGGTATCATTGATGCTCACATGCTCCTGGTTCTTTAAGATGGTGCCGGGCATAGAAATCTTTCACCTCGTCTAACGACGGGAACACCGTGCTCACGCTCCTTCTGGTAATGTAGAAGGCCGCGCAGGCATTAGCGAAGCGAAGGCACTCATCCGCTTCTTTACCCGCTAAGACCGCATAAATGAACCCTGCATTGAAGACATCCCCGCCACCTGTCGGGCGCACCGGTGTGACAGCAAAGGCCGGGCAGTTGAGCAGAACATCGGGCGCGATCCAGGCAGAGCCTCCGTCGCCCCGGTGGACAATTACCTGCTTGCAGCCCCGCCGCAGGAGTTCATACGCGCCCGCTCGTCCTTTTTTGGTACTCAATTCGCGGAGTTCCGCCTCGTTCACGAAGAGGAAATCAACCATCGGCAGGAGCTCCAGAACGGTCTCCCGTGCACGATCCGTCCACCCGAGATACGCGCTCCAGCCGATATCGAACCCGGTAAAGGCACCGGCATCCTTCGCAGCCTCCAGCAGCTTTATGTTGGCTGAAAACAAGCCTTCGGTATTCCAGTGGCCGGCCCGCATCACGAATCGCGAACTTCTCAGCAGTTCTCCATTCACCTCGTCCCCAACGAGGGCCAGGTTCGAGCCACGGTCTGAGAGCATTGATCGGCTGCCATCCGTGAAGGTGATGCTCACGGTGATACCGGGCCGCTGAAGCGCTGCATCATCTGTTAGTTGACCATAAAGCGCCACGCCCGTCTTTTCCAGCTCGGCGCGAACCCAACAGGAAAGCGCGTCCCTACCGGTCTTGCAGACAAGCGCCGTTTCGAGCCCGAGCGAAGCGCACGCCGCCGCGCAGTTGCCCGCCTGACCGCCGAGTGAGAGCATAAATTCACAGCCGAGCTGTTTATCACGCTCCGGATATGCCTCGATCGGCAGCGTCTGAATATCGCAGAAAACGTCACCGATGAGTACCACCTCGTGTCGTTCCATTGCCTGGCTCGCTCCCATAGCTCGTCGTTCCAAAAGTATTTAAAGCAATTCGGCAGTAGCTGAAACTAGATATAGAAATAGGATATGCCTTACGCTTAAATAGGATAGGTGGAGGGTGAGTTCACAGATGGAGCAGATAGCGAGGCCAAAGTTTGTGGTGCGGAAGCATCCGGAGTTCAAACGCCTCTATTCATCGGGCGTCTTCGGCGGGCATACGCCGTACGAGTTCAAGATGATCGTCTACCAGGAGGGGTATGAGGATGTCACGGAGGACACGGTGACCGGTAAGGAGCCGCCGGTGATCCTCCGCGAGCTTCAGGCTGAGATAACGATGTCCCCGGAGCAGGCGAAGGCGTTGCTGAGCTGGCTCGACCGTCACATCAAGGCCTACGAGAAGCAGTTCGGGACGATCCCCGCGCGGCCGGTACGCGAGGATGAGCCCGCACGGCCACCGGAAGGCATGTACGGCTGAGTGTGCGTTGGGAGAACCCTCGGTAGGAGGATGCTAGAATGAGAAGCTCCTGGTCAGTTTCCGGTGTGTGAAGGGCTTTGCGTCCTTACCGACGTACGTGGCGACGACCTGTCCTGCACCCATGAGGAGGTATTTATAGATCACCAGTCCCTCCAGACCCACCGGTCCGCGTGCGTGCACTTTATACGTGCTGATCCCTACCTCGGCACCCTTACCGTACCGGAATCCATCGCTGAATCGCGTTGAAGCGTTCTGCATCACTGAGGACGAATCAACGAACCGCAAGAACTTCAGTGCGGTCGCGGTATTCTCCGTGACGATGGCGTCGGTATGGCCGGATCCATAGGTGTTGATGTGCGCGATGGCCTCATCAACGCCCTCCACTATCTTGACTGCGATGATCAGATCGTTGTATTCGGTCCGCCAGTCGTCGTCGGTAGCGGGTTTTATCCCCACCATACCTTTGCGCTCGAGGAGCCCCAGCGTTCGCGGGCATCCGCGAACCTCAACGCCTGCCTCACGATAACGGTCCACCATCCGGGGCAGGAACTCACGGGCGATCTGCGTATCTACCAGTAAGGTCTCCGCGGCGTTGCAAACCGCGGGATACTGCACCTTCGCATCGTAGCAGATCTCGAGCGCCATGGGCACATCGGCATCGCGGTCAACGTAGACGTGGCAGATACCTTCGGAATGCCCCAGCACCATAATGCTCGAATTGTCCTGGATATAGCGCACGAATTGATCGCTCCCGCGCGGCACGATGAGATCTATATACTCGTGCAGTTTCAGCATCGCATCGACATCCTCACGCGTCTCCAGCAGTTGAATCCATCCGTCAGGGATGCCCGCGCCCGCAGACGCGGCTTCCGCAACCACCGTAAAGAGCGCTTCGTTCGTGCTGCGCGCCTCCGAGCCGCCTTTGAGCAGAACGGCGTTGCCGGTCTTGAGGCAGAGCGTGGAGATTTGCACGAGCACGTCAGGCCGTGACTCGAAGATCGCGCCGATCACGCCGATCGGGCAGGCGACCTGATAGAGCTCTAAATCAGTATCCAGCTCGATCGCGGAGAGCGTCTTACCAACCGGATCATCCAGTTTCGCGACGTCCTTCACGCTCAGGATCATCTCATCGAGCTTCGCATCGGTCAGCTTCAGTCGATCGAGTAGCGCTCTGGACATCTTACCGCCAGCCACCAATTGAGCAGCGAGTTCAACGTCGCGCTTATTCGCTGCCAGTAGCTGCTCGCGATGCTCATTCAGTGCCGCGGCGATCCGCAGCAGTGCCGCGTCCTTTGCTGCTGTTGACACATTGGCCAGGACCAGCGCAGCTGCGCGCGCCATCTTCGCCTTCTCCACGATACCCCTGCCAGACGTTCCTACGGTCTCCTCCTTTCCCACTGCCATCTTCACCACTTCCTCAGGTTATGAACCTCTGATAGATCTGGGGACTGATTATCTTTCATATTTAGTATGTATTCCGCGCTAACCCGGAATTGCAAGAACGGGCAAGCGTCCAGAAGCGATTATGTACGAGAGCATCTGTGCGTTAAAGCCTGAAAATAAGGGGATTAAGAGATTGTCATCCATCTTCATGACCACCGTCTCAACGATCGTTGCGGTCCCAGCCATCACCAGAATTACCAGCCACGAGTCAAGGAAGATGAACCCAATGAGGAGATCCACGAGAAACTCTGCCATGCAACCCTCTACAGCTCGGTTCTCCAGCTTTGGTATCCATGTCCTGCCGAACCGCTTACCGAATATCGCCGCGGCAGCATCGCCGAACGTGGTCATCAATATAGCAGTTATGGCTATCGCCTTGGAAAAGGCGCTGATGGCGATTATAGCACCGATAAGGAAGAAGACGTTGCCGCTCAAGCTCTCTGCCTCCTTCGCACGGTAAAGTTTATGAAAGAAGGGTAATTTCCACTTAAGGTCAATCCTGATGAACTCGACCTCCAGGAATAGTATCAGGAACAAGGTCAGCAGCAGCACAATTGCCGCCTTTGGCAGAACGAAATAAAGTAACACTATCAGCACAGACGTAGCGTGTACTGCCTTTCTCTGGAGTTCTGTCTTCAGATTGAATTCTTGCTGCGCCATAACGGATACTGATATCAGATTTAAAGGCAATAAATGTAGCACTAAATACGCTTTTTGAGTCAGTCAAATCCTTACGCAAATTCAACATCCGCAGGCCCATATCCGCGATTCAGCCGGAACCTGCAACTGCAACGGAAACCTGATCAATCGGCTATTCGCGTTCTTTACCACAGCTCGAGCGCGTATTTCATTCCGTGACTGGCCCGGGAATCCAAAACCAACCGGGGAAGTTCCGTGATCTTTTCCGGCATGAGCACGTTATGAGCTACGCCTTCCAGTATGACCCGGGATAGCGCGGTGTATCTGTTCGGAGCAGTAGCGTAGCGTGAAGATATCCTCGCTCCCGGAAATGATCAACGTCGGACGCGCTCTGTGTGCTATTTTATCCGCTACGTTGAACTCATACACGCATTCAAGAGCACGAACAAGAGCAGCGGCGGAATTCATCGCGACCATGTCTCGACCATGTCTCGACCATGTCTCGACCATGTCTTCTTTAACCTCAGCAAGTTCATCAGCATGCGCTGCAGCGAACTCAGGGGTTACTGTTAGGTTCACGCCTCGTCGAAGAATGCCGGGCAGCCGCCCGTGAGCAAGCGGTTACGAAGTTCTTTGAAGGTAGTCCGCAGAGCAGAATCGGTATGGCTGAACGTGGAGATGAGCATGAGCGACCGAAGTTTTTCGGGATGCTCTCTACTGTTATGGATACGAGACGTTCAGGCACTTTCTATCACTTACGTGATATCCTGTTATCTTCATAGATCCATAGTCGGATCAGTTATATACGTGCGCCTTTCACCGTTCGTGAAAAACTGCATAACGATAAGAACTCGTCCTGATTATCCAGCCAGACCACAATGAAGTTCTACTCCGGGAAGAGCACTCAGAGAAGCACCATATTCCCCCGGTAGACGACTTCAGTACCCTCTTTACTGCCCAAAATCCGCTTGATCTCGTGCGATTTCGCGCCCTTTATCTGCACGAGCTCACGGCTCGAGTAGTTCGTGATGCCTTTTGCGAACGCGGCACCCTTTGCATCCACGATACTGACTGGATCGCCGCTCTTGAACTCCTTCTCGACCCTGATGATCCCTGATGCGAGCAAGCTGCTGCCGTTCTCGAGCAATGCTCGCTTCGCACCGTCATCAACCGCGATCATGCCCTTTACGGAGGATGAGAACCGGATCCAGTGCCTTCGCCCGTTCAGGTCCTTCTGCGCGGGCAGAAAGAGCGTGCCCACCGGTTCGCCCTCAATAACGCGCACGAGGATGTTCTCTTGCCGGCCGTTGACAATCACCATTGGGATACCAGCCTTCATCACGACCTTCGCAGCCTCAAGCTTCGTCTTCATACCGCCGACGCCCGTCTTCCCGCCTTTATCCGCGCTCTGCTCCAGCTCCGGCGTGATCTCCGTGACCATGGAGATGAATGTAGCACCCTCGTTCCGTTTGGGATTGGCGGTGTACAGGCCGTCGACATCCGAGAGAATAATGAGCAAATCGGCCTCGAGATTGCTCGCTACGAGTGCTGAGAGGTTATCGTTATCGCCCAGCTTGATTTCATCAACGGCTACCGTATCGTTCTCATTCACGATCGGAACCACCCCGGCCTTCAGCAGGGTATGCAGCGTGTTCCGCAGATTGAGGTACCGCCGCCGGTTAAAGAAGGCACCATGCGTCAGCAGGATCTGCGCGATCGTCAGATGAGCTGCGGAGAAGTAGGTATCGTAGGTATTCATGAGGATGGTCTGACCGACTGCGGCCGCGGCCTGCAGGACCTTGATATCGCGTGG
>JAFGKP010000021.1 GCA_016928455.1 Methanomicrobia archaeon | reverse complement strand
GTAGCCATGATCGCCGATGCATGGCATACCATGTCAGATACCTTCACCTCGCTCATTATCCTGGTGAGTTTCTGGATCGCGGCGCGACCGGCAGATGAGCACCATCCGTTTGGCCATGGCCGGGCGGAATCGGTCGGGGCGATCATTATTGGCACACTGCTCGCCGTTATCGGCTTTATGTTCATGAAAGAATCGATCATGAGATTGCTGATCTATCAGGCCGCTCAGTTTACTCCGCTGGCTATCATTGTGTTTGGCATTTCCGTTATTGTTAAGGAAGGACTCGCGCAGTTCTCGCTCTGGGCCGGTAAAAAGATCGACTCGCAGGCGCTCAGAGCGGATGGCTGGCACCATCGCAGTGACGCCATCGCTTCTGGCTTGATCGTCCTCGGCGCCCTAGCCGGCGTACGGCTGTGGTGGATTGACGGCGTTATGGGCATAGCAGTATCAGCACTCATACTTTATGCGACGTATAGCGTTTTAAAAGGTGCGGTGAGCTCAATATTTGGTGAAAAAACCGATCCGGCAATTGAAGCGAAAATACGAACCCTGGTCCTGAACAATGCACCTACTGCATCCTGCATCCATCACATACACGTACACCGATACGGCGACCATGTCGAATTAACACTTCACTGTAAACTCCCACCTGAAATGAACTTGAAAGAAGCACACGACTTAGCAACCACGATGGAAGAAGCTATCAGAAAGGAACTGCAAGTCGAGCCAACCATTCATATTGAACCCTTGGTTGACTCGGAATAGCTTGCATCCTTGGCAGCACAACTGGGCTTTACAGCTGAGGAAATCGATGCACTGTTAGAACATTTCGGGTGATAGGCTATTCTCAAAAGCCTAAAACCGCCCCGTGCTCTACTCCGACCATAACTAAAAGTATAGAATAGTAACTACCAATGAGGTGTAAGCAAAAAAATGATACATGATATCAGCAAGAATCATGTTGATAATTCCAAGCTGATCGTCGAGCCGGTTCCCGACCTGCTCACTGCACTGAAACTGCCGAAATTCGCGAAAACGACCGTGAAGGAGTTCGAGCAGGAACGCAAAGAGCTCGCGAAGGAACTCGTGAAACGCTAAGAGCTCTTTTGGGATTGACGTTTACCTGCCGTTTTGAATGACCAGCTCTATGTTTGGGCTCACCGCAGAAGCACTGAAATCGGCTTCCGTTCCTTCAACGCACTCACCCTGAGGATTGAGAACCCAATAACGTTCCCTTCCTCATCAACTTTCTCCATCACCGCATCGTTCTCTGTCTCACGGAAATATCCCTTTCTGCGCTCAAAATTAACCTCGAGGTAGTCCCCCTCGCTGTCGAACTACACCTTTATCGCTTTTCCCATAGCGTCTTGCCTCGCCGAAACCGTATTACAGGCATAGCTCACCTTCGATGCGCCTCTCCCACTATCTCTTTTAAGTTCGTATACCCGTGAGTCGAGAGGTACTCCTTCAAATCCTGCTTCACGTGCCCAAACACCTCAAATCCTTCACTCACCAGCGCGCTCCCGATCTGGAACAGAGCTGCACCGTTCCGTGCATAGTCGAGCACGTCCTGCGCGCTGAAGATTCCGCCCACCGCGATAATTGGTATCTTCAATTCCCGGTACAGCTCGTATACGATCTGTTTCCCGCCCACCGTCAGATCCTTGCCTGATTTGCCACCATAACCCAGTGGATTACCTAAATACGGTAGCTCAAGCCGCTGCTCCACCGGACGCGCAATCACCGTGTTGATCGCCGTTATCGCGTCTGCGCCCGCCCGCTCCGCGATCAGCGCCAGCCCAACCGGCGCGCCGATATTCGGTGAGATCTTTACCGCCAGCGGCTTCTGCCCTATCTGGTCTTTTAACGCCTTCACGATCGCGCTCAGCAGTGGCGGGTTGTTCTCAACCGCTGTAAACTCCGAATGCGGGCATGAAGCGTCGAACTCGTACATCGCCACAGGATATTCGCGCTCGCGCGCGATCTTCGCCACCTCGCGGCATTCTTCCACGCTCTTGCCGAAGATGCTCAAAACGATTGGAACGTTCGCATGCCGCGCCTCCTCCAGCTCGAGCCCGTAATTCCTGATACCTGGATTCGGCAGCCCCATCGCGTTCACGTAGCTCCGCGGCTCCAGCTCGAGGAACGTGGGGTTGGGATAGCCGTCGCGCTCTTCCAGACCCACCGATTTCGTGACCACCGCGCCCGCACCCGCTGCTGCGTACCGGTATAACAAACGGCCGGAAAACCCGAACCCCGCAGCGTTCAGCAACGGGTTGGAGAACGCGATGCCGCATACTGTTGTTTGCAGCAGCGGCTCAGCCGCTGGCTTCATATAAAGCAACGGTGCTGAAAGAAAGTTGGATTCCGCAACCGCCGTCGGAACGAGGGGGACGCGTTTGCCGCTCTTCGCGCGCTTCCAGCGCCCGAATTCGGTCTGTGCCAGCGCCTCAGCCGTGAACACCGGCCCGTCTTTGCAGACCAGATAACCCCCGAGGTCACACGCGCCGCAGGCGCCGCAGCTGCACTTCACGATCCGCTCCACGGACATTTGCGTTGGTATCTGTACACTCTGCGTCAGCTCACACACTCGCTTCATCATCAGCTCTGGCCCGCAGGTGAGCACTGAGTCGTACGCCTTACCGCTTTTCAATTCCGCCTCGAGCACGTCCGTGCACATACCACACTGGCCTTGCGAGCCGTCCTCCGTGGCCAAATGCACAGCACAGCCGAGCTCTTCAAAACGCCTGACATAAAGGAGATCGGTAGCGCAGCGCGCGCCCTGAATCACCGTAACGGCGCGCCCTTCCGCTCGTGCCGTTGCAGCCGCGAACCGCAGTGGCGCGGCGCCATAGCCGCCCGCAACCATGCAGATATGGTCGCCCGTTATGGTAAAGCACGTACCATAAGGCCCGCGCAGACCCACGCGAGCACCCTCGTGCAACTCATGCAGGCGGTGCGAACACTCCCCGACATCCGCGATCGCTAATTCGAGCGTACCCTCCTGCGATGCGTGAGCAACGGAGATCGGTATCTCATCGACGCCGGGTAACCAGACCATCACGAACTGACCGGGCTGGCAACCCGCGGCTATCTCGGGCGCATAAACACTGAAGGTCTTGACTGTTGATGATTCTTCACTGAGCCGCACTAAGTGATAGAGCGTGGGAATATTGACGGGTAGTTTTTCCTTCACCGTTAATCGTCACCTCACTGGTAGGTTCTGACCGAGTTCGTATATAACCTTTCCTAACCTTTTCCATCCAACCGCTCATTCAATAATACCGTGAAGAGGATGATCGACGCACTCCGCGAGTTTATCACAACCTATTTCATCCACCCCATCACCCTGGATACTGGCTATAATCCTGTAAACACCGTCACGTGGGCGCTCGTCCTCGTCGCATTCCTCTTCCTTACCTTGAAACTGCTGCAATGGCTCAAGATCCGGATCGACCGGCGGTTCATTGCCGCTGTTCTGCCCTATATCGTGGTCGGTGCGACGCTGCGTGTTATAGAAGACGCGGAATTCGTGATGCCGCCGCTGAGCTACCTGCTCATCACGCCCCTCATCTTCTTCCTCATCTTCGGCTGTTCCCTCATTCTGCTCATCCTTGCCGTGCAGATAACAAAAGCACGTCGCATCGTTACAGATAAAAACACGCACGTGCACGCGTTCGGCCTATTCGGACTGCTCTGGTGCCTTACCAATCTCGCGCTCCTATTCTGGTTCACGAGCATCGCGGTGCCGTGGGTGCCTTTTGCCGTGATTGGCATCGCCGCCGCGCTCACCGGTGCAATCTATGCGCTCGCCACGAGATATAACATCCGATTCCTCACCGATCGCCTGAATCTCGCTGTTATCGCCGCTCATCTGCTCGACGCCACCTCATCCTTCATCGGGATCGATCTGCTCGGGTACGCAGGCAAGCACGTGATCGAAGGGATGATCGTCGAATATACCGGCACCGCCGCGGGCATGTTTCTCCTCAAGCTCGGGATTCTCATCCCCGTGCTTTACGTGCTCAATACGCAGTTCACCGAGAAGGATGAGGATGAGCTCAAGCATCTCGTGCTGCTCGCGCTCCTCATGATCGGCCTGGCCCCTGCGGTCAGAAATACGCTCAGAATGATGCTCGGCGTCTAATGCTCACCAGTGAGCCACCCGGCCACGTGTACAAACGCCTCTGGCGTCAGCTCCTCCGGCCGCTGCTCTAATTCCGCACACGTCGCGCGCTCTTCACCCAATCTGCCCTTGAAAATCGTCTTCAGCTTCTTCCGCCGCTGCGCAAATGCCGCCGTCACGAACTCGAAGAACTGCACCTTATCCCGTACCAGCTTTCTCTTCGCCGCGCTCTCCTGTAGTCGCACCACCGCCCCAATCACCGGTGCTGGCGGACAGAACGCTCCACGTGGCACGGTCTCTAGAATCGCGACGTCCGCAAGCGCCTGTGCCAGTACCGTGAGCCGACCGTATCCGGCCGTTCGCGGTGCCGCCACGAGCTTCTCCGCAAACTCCTGCTGCACCAGCAGCACAGCGAGCCCGAAACCTGCCTCATGGAGCAGGAGCCTGTACGTGAGCCGCGCAGAGATCTTGAAGGGAATGCTGGCAACCACTTTGTTGTACGCTGGTACGTGGAGTGCCAGCACGTCGCCCTCCAGTATCTCCGTGGCACTCGCTTCCGTCTCAAACCGCTCCCTGAGGAGCGCCACCAGTGCCTGATCTCTCTCCACCGCATACACCTTCTTCGCCGCACGGTTCAGATGTCCAGTAAGACTTCCCGTGCCTGCTCCGATCTCTAAAACGGTATCGTTACGCGTTACTGCGGCGTACTCGACCATTCGCGCTGCTATACCCTCGTCCGCCAGGAAGTACTGGCCGAGACGACGTTCGGGTCGTATACCGCGCTCGATGAGCATGCTCCGGACATCCATTTTCGTGCTCCTAACTATACCTTCATGCCGCGCCCTGGCCGCCAGACGAGCTCACATTCTCGCGCCTTCACACCGCTGTAATCACCCTCCACACACTGCTGAGCCTGAGCTCTGAGTGCTTCGGTACGCGATAGCAGGTACCTGCGCGCGCTCTCGTAGATGCCCTCCTTACTCGACGCTATTGCCCCTACATACTCTGCCAGGATCGTACGATAGCTGCTCACGAATCCGCTTCTAAACACTACCTTACCAGGCATTACACGCTTTATCTCCGCGACGACCCCGGGGTGCGGCGGCAGAAAGAGCGGCACGCCCAGCAAGCCATACCGCGCGGGATCGCGCTCGTAAAACGCCTTTAAGTACGCGTTCAAGGCAAAACGCTGCATCATTCGTGCCGCCACCTCCTCACGCTCCTTCAGGTAAACCGGCGCAGTCAAGTCCTCCGGGGCCTCTTGCAGTGTCACCCGCGCGGGGAGCTGAGCATCCTTCAGCCTGGCCTGCGTGCGATCTACCAGCTCCGCGAACAACCGCTTATAATCCGTTCTGTGGAGATGCGCATGCGTGTCTTCATGAACCACACGGGTCAGCAAGAAGCGCAACACCGTGAAATTATACCCCCGGTAGCTGTTCGTGAGCCGCAAGCGCAGTCGCTCCAGCTCGTAGTTCTCCATTAAGATGTACGCTGTATCCGTGGGGATCAGGTATACTGAGAAATACTGATTTTCGAGATGCTGCTCGACTGTTGTCCTGATCGCGTGGAGCGCTTCGTGAAGTCGCTCACCCACGCTGCTGCGCGCACCCTGCATCCCTATCGCTTCTTCAAAGGTCAGGATGAACTGGAGGAGCTCTGCCAGAAGTGATATGAACGCATCAGGCGAGATGCCATTGGCCGTATTAATTGCTGAAAACGGCTCCTCATCTGCTCGCTCGATCGCATCCCGTGCCTCCTCCGTCAAGTCCAACTTCATCGGCGTACCGTGGTTTAAAGACAAAAGCGCTGCGGTACCTAACTCAAGCGCCCGCTCTCGCTTTAACTTTTCTGCTTGAGAGATAATAACAAAACGATGACAAAGGACCGCCACGTCTTTGAAGCGCTGGGCCGTGCTCGCATCGTCGTTGAAGACGGCGAGGTGGTTGAGGTCAGCGCGCCCTTGATCCGGTATTGCCGGTTGTGGGAGAAGTTGCGTGGTATTCCTGAGCTCACTGAGGAGCGAATAAGAGAGAATATCGCCTTCAGGATCCGGGACTTCGGACTCTGCACCAAAGACCGCATCG
The DNA here is from genome assembly GCA_016928455.1 of Methanomicrobia archaeon. GTDB lineage: Archaea > Halobacteriota > Syntropharchaeia > Alkanophagales > Methanospirareceae > JACGMN01. The sequence goes on along the minus strand of JAFGKP010000021.1, from coordinate 8,436 downwards.
TCGAGCTGGATACCTTTGTCGGGTTTGGCGCCTCCGAAACCTTCATGACCGCTCTCCGCCGTCATCTCCTCGATAGTACCGTTACTGTCTGCGAAGGGGCCGGTACCGTGATCACCTCAAATCCTTCGCTCGTGCAGGGCATCGGGGCGCGCCTGAGCGGCGTGATCGAGACCTGCCCGGTACGCGGTATTATCAAAAAGATAGAGGCGCATGGTGGCATGGTGCTCGACCCGCCCCGGATAGATCAGGTCGAAGGGTTGCAAAGAGCGCTTGACTTGGGCCATACTCAGGTGGGTGTCACTGTTGCGGATCTCGCGTCTGCGCAGCGCTGCCGTGCACTCAGCTCCTCAGCGGTACTCTTCGGCGTGCACCTCACCGGTATCACGCGTAACGCTGCAGACGCGCTCTGCGAGTCCGTAGATCTCATCACCGCGTGCGCCTCGGCGCATATTCGCGAGCTCGCTCCGGGTAAAGCCCTGCTGCAGGCAGGTACAGCGGTACCGATCTTCGCACTCACCACCCGCGGCAAAGAAGTACTGCTCGAGCGCGCTAAGGAGGTAGATTCACCACTCCTGGTTAATACCATGCGACTCCCCGTGCTCCCGGAAGATAAGCAACCTTGGCCACTGATTTAGCTGAGCTCCGCCTCGCACGCGATGTTTACCACCCTTGCCCACGAGCCAGGGTATACCTCAACCCGGAGACCCCTACGTTTCCACTGGAACAGCACTTTTTATATTTCAGGGGATGGTCTCGAGATACAGCTCAAAATTATCGTATATGATATTCCCTACCACAATAACATCTGCATACCGCGACATCTCCAGAGCGGTCTCATGAGTACTGATGCCACCGCCATAAAAGAGTGTTCCCTGTGTTAATGCCTCGCCCACCGCCTTCACCACTGCGGGATCGCCGTATTTACCACTGTATTCCAAGTACACAATAGGTATTCCTAGAAATTTTTCTGCGTACTTGGCGTAGGCAACCACCTCAGGAAGCGAGAGCTGAGTCGAGGCTCTGGTTAGCTGCGCAACCGCAGATTCGGAATTGAGCACAATGTATGCTTCAGCATATACCTTGTCCCATTTCACAGCATAATTCTGGATCCAGTCTTTATGCTTCCCCACTATCCATTGCAAATCGCTGGTATTCAAGACCATCGGTACGAAAATGAAATCTACATAGTCGTCAAGGACCGCTTCCGGGGTAGCGGGTTCCAGGATCTTTGGTATATCAAATGCTTTGAGTTTTTCTATTAACCGACCGACCTTCCTGTCTGTGATGTTCTGTGTGCCCGAGATCATCAAAGCATCCGTGCCGCTATCTACTATCCGCTTTAACTGCACGTCTGAGATACGCTTGTCAGGATCGAGCTTGGTAACGTGGGTCCAGGAAGTCCATGGGGAAACACTCGTGGCACTCATCTTTCGCGCTCTCAAACAACTGTAAACGCTGTAGGATTAAAAATCAAGCTGTTCCCTCACGAGACTGATTTCGATAGCTGATCTGCACGAATCGTGCAAGCTAAGTCCCATAATACTGCTCAGAACGCCACACAGTCCGCAAGAACAGCCATAAGGGCCTATAAAGGATAAGTCTCTTACCGCATCTTGATAAGGAGGTCGTTTATTTTTGCGCCATGGTACCCTAGCACGCCTCCTTGGGCATAGCTCCTCTTCAGCCCGCTATGCCCTTTTCGCGGAGGATGTAGCCGGAATACCGGTTTAATGCCCTGCGCTGCCAGCTCTTTCATCGTTATTGTGCCGCTCTTCAGGGCCTGCGCAAGCTCGGCGAAAGATGCAACAGTGGTCTTCTCATGAATGAGCTCTTCCGAGAGCCTTCTCCCTCCTGTCACGCGGCCGCGATTGCGGAGCAGCGTTTCGAGCATCTCTTCAGATATCTCGCCCCAGGCTACATAATCCTTCACCTTCCGAATCATCCCGCGCGAATACTCGTTATCTTCCGCCACCACACAGTGATTAACCCGGTGCAACCTGAGGAGCTCGAGCGTGTACTTTATATCAGGACTGAGGTTCACATCCCCGCGCATTCGAATTATGGCAAACATGGCTCTTTCTCTTTCACTCCACGGTCTTCATAAGCGAGGTCTTGCGTAACGCGTCATAGGTGGCGAACGCCTGGTTGAAGGTCGTTCGTGTCTGTCCTTCGGTCCGCCCCCAAACATCCTTGACACCCGCGAATTCGAGAACGCGCTTGGGGACGTCGCCAGTGACAAGTCCTATACCTTTCGGTGCAGGTTTCAGGGTAATCACGACACTGCCTGCTTTCCCTTCGATCTTAAAAGGGATCGAATGAGTCTCGCCGCAGTCACACTCCCACGAACCACACCCGCGCGTGATGTGCGTTATTCCAAGCTTCGCGGCTCTAACAGCCTTAACAATTCCGTTCCGCACTAACGCGTCCTTCCCCAAACCTATTCCCATATACCCATCGCGATTCCCCACGATGGCACACACCCGGAATTTCACTCGACGACCAGAATCGGTCATGCGCTGCACCAGATTGATATCCAGTACCTCCTCACTCAGGTCAGGCAGCAGAGCATCTATAATCTGGTACTCTTTCACGGGATATTTAGACGAGAGCGCCTCTTCTATTGTCGTGATCTGGCCGCTCTGCACGAGAAAACCCAGCCGAGTGGCAGGCTTCCACTCTACACCTGTGCCCTCCTGATCATCAGCGTATCTCTGTCGCGATCTTTTCTCTCTCATTCTGTATCTTTATCTCCCTGTTATGGTCTCTTTTATGGATCTGACCAGCGCAGCATAAGCGTCATCTTTTTTATAGGCGCTGATGTGCTCACCATAAAGGCGATCATCAGGCGGAAACACTGCCGGGTCGTGAGGAATACTCATGCCACTATCAATGGCTCCTTTTAATGCCGCGTAGACGTTGGATCCATGAATGGGTGTCTTGCGTCCGATATCGAGAATGGCGTGGTTGACGCCAACATCGCGGGCACGGTGCCCAAAAACAAGCCCGGTCAAATATGCGGCCGAGCAATTAGAATAGCCACCCTTATAGCCCAGGTTAACCAATTCTGCGGAATTGACAGAGAGGATCGTGTTATCCCCGACAGGCTCTGTCGCGATGAGCTGTATTTGTATATAGTGATTACTCTGCCGCACGACGATACGCGGAACCCGGCTCAAGAGTAATCGAAGCCTTCGCCGATAATCGGTCTTACCTTCCCGTCTACGGCGGAATGGCACACGGTAGGTGGGCGTCCCCGCTTTTGCCATATTTTTATGTCTCCTCCTGACCGAGTAGTTCGTGGGCTGTGATATAATCATTCAGGTGAGCAACGTTTCTGAAGTCCCCGCCGTTCGCCTTGTTATAGAGCTTGCGATACACCGTTTTATTAATAGAATCATCAGCACGCAACTCCTTCAGGCGGTACCGGAGGGCTCGGATCTTGGACATCCAGCGCTCCTTCCGCTTTGTGCGTGCACCCCGGGCACCCTTTCTGCTCCCATGACCTTTACGTCTACCCATAGCTTTCTGGCGCGCGTTTACCCGAGCTCGACCGCTGCTTATACCTTGTTTCTGGATCTTCTGGATGACACCATCCTCAATCAGCCCTCGGATATCGTTTCGTGTTATAGCTTCCGCTACGTCCCCTGCGGCTTTCGGATCGATCCAGACTCGACCCAGGCCTACATGGAGGATCTTTGCTGCGAGTCTCCGTTGCTTCGTGAGATTGACCATCTGTCTTATCCTACCATATATCAGTGCTGAGTTGCACCCGTCACGCCGTGGCGGGCACCAGGAGGGTATCAAGACCCTTCTTTACTATACCTACTTTACCTATATCTTTTTTTATGCTCGCGAGGGCAGCCTCGAGTGACTGAAACCCCGGGATCTGCCACCGTCCGAGGAGCTCGATATCGAGTTCAGAGACCACGACGAGGTCTACCAGTTCCATTACCTTTCGTATATAAAACGCTTTGTGGCCCCCCAGCACAAAACGCGTCAGGATCGCTTTTTCTGCGGCGGCATACGTGGGATAAGTATCCATCCACTGAGCGAAGAGAGGATCGCCGACGCCTTCGGGACATTCAGCGACGAGCAGGAGGGTGCCACCGGGCGCGACAGCGCGATAGGTATTCTCGATTGCTTTCGCTGCTTGATAGAGATTGCTATCCTTAGGTGCGCCACCGGCGCTGACAATGAGCAGATCGTAGAGCGCGTCTGACGTCTGGCAGAAGAGATCTCGAGCAGAAGCAACGCCCTGTAAGAATGCTTGCTCAAAGGAGCCTGCGTATGCCTGAGCAATCTGGTCAGGAGCGGAACAGATCGCGTTAAGGATGAAATCAGGAGGAGCAAGGTACGCGGCCTCCATCATGTCGAGATGAACAGGGTTTCCTTCTAGGTTCGCCGTTCGGGCTTGCTCGTGAACAAGCAGTGCATGGTTCGCCTGGATGGTCTCTCGAGCAGCAATACCCGGAAGGATGCTCTTTCGCCCGCCTCCGAACCCGGCATAGTAATGCAGGGTGATATCACCAGTAAGGATTTTTATATCTGCGTTCATGTAGGTACTATTGAGCTTAACGGGCGTCCCCCTGCTCGTTGTTCCCACAGCGGTGAGATCAGGAGCATCACAGTCATGAATGATGACAGGGAGAACCCCGTAGTAGCTGCCCAGTATTCGGCGCATATCAGCATCTGAGGGCGGCTGATGAGTGCCGCAGGCGATCAATACCGTTATGTGATCCCGTGCATTTTCCCCCAGCTCGTCCAATAACGCTGTAAGCATGCGTTCAGTGGGCGGAGTTCGGGTTTGATCATCGACCACGATAACGATCGATGGCGATGCTTTTCTAGCGACAATCTCGTGGAGCGGCGGTGTCCCATGCGGATTTTTCAACGCCGCCTTGAGGCACGCTAATGGAGGGAGCGTTTTCTTGCTAGGGTCTTCTTGAGCCTTGATATCCAGCATATCAGCATCGAGCTCGAACTCAAGTGCGCCTCGACCGTACGGGAGTTGTATATGTGGCATGGTACACTTATTCAATGTTATTTGGGCTTTAAATCGTTTTAGACGCGAGCGGAGAGCGTCAGTCAGGGTGATAACTTCAGGAGACGTTGGTTGAACCAGCAACAAGATCAGAGCAGAGCTACTGGTGGTGAGGCGTGTTCCAGTGGAAACGTAGGGGTCTCTCCCTATCCTCTGTAGCCTTAAAAGATGCTCCCAACCTCAGATTCCGGTCGTATCTTTACCAGATAGCCTTTGAAGAGCGATTTGCGGATCTCCGCTATTTCAGAAAGCTTTCGCGTGCCTATCTCAACGTCCTGTATGCGCGTAAGGTCTTCTTCGTTGATGCTGATACGTAAACCGTCCAGCTGGACGGTAATGGGTAGTTCCTCCCCGGCTTTGGCTGGCACGATCATCTCGATCATCTCCTTGACAAAGAGTGGATTAACCGCCAGGGGATCCTCGTCCACTGCCTGGCGCTTCTCATTCAGTTCCTTATCGAGTTCTGTGGTCATGCGCTCGAGGCATTCTATATCTTCCGCTCTCCGCAGCCGATCTGTACGTCGGCCAATTCCGCCGGTGTAGTGCGGCAACTCGAGATCTGGCGGTCCCCCCACCATGAGATAAGGTACGTTGAGCTGCTCGCAGAGCTTTGCCTTCACGCTGATACAGTCCTTAAATTCACCGAAGACGAAAACGGCAGCATCAGATTCCTCAATGATGCTCTTCTCTTCCACCGTGATCTGCGCGATACGCTTCCCTACCCCCCGCGCCAGACCCATGACGATCGTGATCGCTCCCTGCCGCCTCAGATATTCCGCGACATCGCACATGGGATTCACCGCGTGATGCTTGCCGAGCGAGGGCGAAACGACCATGATCTCCGTACCTGCCAGTGGCAGCTCGGTGAATTTGCCGCCCAGGTCCTTGATCTTGTTCCTGATCGCGCGCTCTTCCTCATCGGGAAAGGCCATGTGTAGCATGGTCTCGGTTTGCATGACTGATTCCTGAAGTATAAACCCGCCGATATCCTCGATGAGCTCTTTGAGTTCGTTGAATTTGTACACGCCGCCCTCAAACATCATGATCTTGTACATGGACTAGCTCACCGTATGCCCCACAAGCTCCTTTGCTCGCTGCTTCCACTCCTCGCTGATCGGGTCTTCAGAGGCAATGATCGTAACAGCATGATCAGCAGGAATCGGGTACCGTACCCGGGCACCTTCAGGCAGGATTCTATCGATGGCATCCAGTATGCGCGCGATGAGATCCTCGCGCGGATCGTAGATCACCATCTCCTTTAATGGGGCCAGCTCCTCATCCTCAAGGTTCAGCTCTATCATGAGTCTGCTCAATTGCTGTGCGCGCTCTCCGAATTTATCCCACAGTAAGGAGAGTAGTTTGGGCGCGTATTTCTCATCGCCGATCCGGAGCGTCTTCTTATCAAAACTGGCAACATCGCCCACCCTAATCGGGCTTGCCACCCGTCCGATCGTGATCGAGATGATGAACACGTGCTCTTCAGGATGTAAAAACAGATACGCATTGTCTATGCTTGATCTGATACCCAGATCCCGGAACGTATCCTTGCAGATCGTCTCATAAGCGGCATTGGCAAACGCATCACCGCCTTCCACCTTTATCTCCATGACCTTATGCTCCGTGCTACAATAACCTAATGTTCGCAGGCCGCATTTATAGATACTTACTTTCGCTGCAGTTTCACCCGCTGACCGAAGAGGCAGCCATGACCTTGAACCCCGCCGATCGGGTTTTTCATCGTCCCGAACTGATGCATGCAGCGGCCGAGGACCGCAGCACCGCGAGCCAGCGCATCATCCGCAAAGATGATCTCAGCGTCCATCCGGCGCCCAAACAGATCGCTTAACTGCTTCACAATGAGATCCGGCTTCTTCCCGGTGATGCCTGCGCGCCCGGTGATTCCGATCTTGGTGTGCTCAAAGAGCAAATCCTCATCCTTCGCGATCCGAACCAGATCCGTGGTGACGCATGCGGCCAGCTCATCGATCACTGGAAGCAGGGCTCGTATGCCAATCTCCTTCACGAGCCGAGCTCCAATATCCGCAATTGCTGGTAGATTCGAGAGGTTCTGGCCGGCGTCGACCCCGATGAGCACGACCTTATTCCGGTCTGCCGCATCCACGTTCACCGGAACACCGCCCACTCTGGTCGCTCCGCTTCTTACACGGCCGATCCAGAGCTGATTGCGGATCTCCGCCACATAACGCTCCTTATCTTTTTTTTTCAGCCGCGTTCTCGGCACGCTTTTCAGCGCCAGATCGAGCACCGAGGGGAAGTTCACGGCAACCACCTTAGAGATCAGAGCGTCCGGAATGGCGCCCGCCAGACCACAAAAACTACCGATCACGCGCGCGTAGGGCGTACTTGCATCGGTGATCCGGCCGGCGAGTGTCGTACCGAAATCCAGTGAGACCACCGGGTTACGATAATCCACCTTCAACCATTTCGCCGCTTCCTTTAAACCCGCCGTCACCAGCTCGCCTTCCATCTCGTTACCTACTATAGACTCACCCCCGGGGGGGACGTTACCGGTCACCGCGCCGTCGAAGTAGCTGCGATCGAGGCGCGAGAAGGGCCGCAATTCCGGGATGACGTTCTCTATACCCATGGGCGAGACCATCTTACGGGGGGGCACGCCCGCGAGCAGGCAGCCCTTCGCCAACGCCTTTATCACGCCTGCTACCTCATTGATCGTGTCGAAACAGGCGGTCACGCCGGTGGATCGCACGACAAAATGCACATCGTCAATGGTGAGCCCCGCGGAGTGCGTACATTCAAGCAACGTCTCCTTCACCAGGGTCGCTATCGAGTCCTCAGAAAGGTCCACCAGGCTGATAGTATGGCAGAACACCGCGTCTCTCGAGAGCGCATCCCGCGTCATCCGCACGGCCTTCGTAAGGATATACGTCCGTCCATTCTCGAGGTCCGTGGCGGTGAGAATGGCTTTTGTCGTGCTGTTCCCCAGCTCGACACTGGCCACAATGAAGAGCGGCTTGATGGACATATCCCCACGAGACAACCGCAAGGTGAAATACAGGTCAGAATAACTGATCTTTTCGGATTTCAGCACTTTTGGCTGGTGCTTCTTCTTAAAAATGCCCATGCTTGACTGGTCATCCCCTACCCCTGCGTCTGCAAGTGAACGATATAAGTCACGGTGGGTGCGTATTAAACCTTTTGTTTTTGCTTAACGCACACGCACGCCTCGAGAGGCTATCTGCGGTGCGGAAAGAGCGCGAATTATACAAGCCGCGGTGACCCCCTCGTGCGGCACGGGCCCATAGAGAACCCATTTGGGTAACACACATCATCCAAACCCAAAGGTACTTCTCCTTAGCGTCCGCGTTCGCTCTTTTCGGGCCCGGCGAAAAATAGAAACCTTTTTAAGATGACTC
>JAFGKP010000020.1 GCA_016928455.1 Methanomicrobia archaeon | reverse complement strand
GCTCTCCCGTGTGTAGAGCCGCTCTGCATAGAGTTGGTCAACAATCACGCCTTTGTTCACATGCGTCACCACCTCACGTGAGATCAACCGCTGGTCATCCAGTGTGAGCGAGCGTTCACGACAGACGAAGAGGTTCTTGTCAATCCATTCCCAGGACCGTGGCTGGAAGTGCTCACGGAGATACGCACCATCCGCCACGTCAATAAGGAACCGCCCCCAGGGCTTCAATACCCTGAAGATCTCCTTCAGTACCCGTAAGTCGTCGTGAACCGTCTCAAAGTACCCAAAACTGTTGCCCATTAGCATCACCGCGTCAAACGAATCCGAAGCATACGGCAGTCGTCGCGCATCGCCCTCGCGGAACCGCAATGAGAGCCCCTCCTTCCTCGCCTGCATTCGCGCTCTATGGATGAGGAAATGTGAGCGATCGAGCCCTTCGACGTTCCTGTAGCCGCGCCGAGCCAGTTCCAATGAATGCCGGCCCTGACCACAGCAGAGATCCAGTATCCGCTCGTCAGATCCGAGCCGGAGCAGGTCTGAAACAAATTCGACTTCCTTTCCAGTGACCCGTGGATCATCCACGACGTCCGCATCGGTCTTCAAGTAGAGCGAATTGAAGAGGTGTCGCCACCAATCAGGACTCACATGCTCCTCCAAATTCGCTACAGGGCCCAGTGTCTTCTTTTCTCGTCCTTTTCTTTGCCGTGAAATCGCCTTTTCTTTTATACCCGCTTCCCCTTTATTCATAGCCGTTGAATACGATAGCATTCATTCTGTTATCGATATATATATATCATTTTCGACACTGCCAGTCCCAAGCACCACTACACCTCTTTCTGGCCCCCGTAAAAAGCGTTTAAAACGGTTTAATAGCAAAAAAGAACGTGAAAAGGGTGCGGTTGTGATGAGCAGCCCGAGGGTTGGGCACGGTCTGTAATGACGGCAGAATGAGCGAGCGGTAATTTATTAATGTAACGAGCACCGTTAACTCCACGCAAGGTACTCGATCTATGGACTCCGTCACGGTCCCATACTCGTACTTCGGCTCTCGCTCGCCTTCCTGGCGGGTCTGCTCGTGGGCATCGAGCGGCAGATACGTATGAAACCGATCGATCGGCTTCGGCACGTTCACCCTCGTCGCCTCAGGCGCCTGCGCCTTCATGAGCGTTACCGAGGGTCTCATCGGTGCCGGCTACAGTATTCCCATCGCCGCGGGCGTGGTCACGGGCATCGGCTTCCTCGGTGCGGGTACGCTGATTAAAGAGGGCCCGTCCGTCATGGGATTTACGACCGCGTCGGCCATCTGGCTCATCGGCGGGACAGGTGTTGCCTTTGGTGCGGGGTATTACTGTGGCGGGTGCGTTCACGACCTTTCACTGTCTCATGGTCTTCTTCATTGAGTATCTCTTTGCGAAGCATGGCTTTGGCGGGCATTCGCATCGGGTGACCAGCAGCTTTGACCAAAGCCTCCCGGAGGAGAAAGTAAAGGCGTCCCTCGAGAGGTTCAAACCCAAGATCGAAGGCTTCGAGATCAGCCATACCCCGCGTGCGTATACCGATATCTTTCGTGTGGTCATCACCATGCGGGATCTCGAAGTGTTGCGTGACATGATCATGGGGTTGGACGGCGTGCTGAAGTCCCGGTGGAATAACCAGTGAGCTCTCCACGCTGCGCTAATCGAAGCTAAGCGGCACCCAGCAGCGACTGGTAAATGTTCCAGATCCCTGTTGCTATGAAGTTGACCGCGATTGCGCCCAGCAAGAGGCCCATTACCCGCGTGATCACCAGCGAGCCCGTCACGCCCAGCAGCTTATAGATCTGGCCGGCGTATCGGAAGATGAGGTAGGAGAGCACGAAAGTGAGAACGATGGCACCGATCGCGATAAGTTTTAAGTCCAGGGTCTGACCGGTTCGTATGATGACAATGACGGTCGTTATGGCGCCCGGGCCGGTGAGCAGGGGCGTGGCAATCGGAAAGACCGCGATATCCTCGCGTCTCGCAGCATCCCGGATCTCCTCTTCGGTCACACTCTCGCGTGAGATTCGACCCAGGACCATATCAAGCGCAACGACGAAGAGCAGGACGCCGCCCGCCACCCGCAAGGAATCCACGGTCACGCCGAAGATCCGCAAGATCAACTCACCAGCGAGTGCGAAGACGACGGCCAGCACACAGGCGACGGTCACCGCGCGTTTGGCGATTGCAATGCGTTCAGCCGCACTCATTGGTGCGGTTAACGAGATAAAGGTAATGATCCCGCCGATGGGATTGACGATGATGAAGAAGGAGGTGAAGGCGTAGATGAAGAAAGCTACTGCGTCCATACCATTCTATTCTGTTACGTGGAGAAAAATCTTGTGCTCACGGCTGGTGGCTCGTCGCATATCGCTGCCTCGCTCCATCACGGCTGGGTCCGCGAGTTGCCATTTCGCTGATTCTTCCGCTCTATCGCTTTCTCAACCGTCGTTCGGGCGAGTGAGAGCGGGAACTGAATCATAAAGCGGAGCCCACCAGCAGTGGAGAAATTCCGTAACGGCCGCTTCACCTCCGTAATCAGCTCACGCACCACCAGTTTCTCCTTCACGTACCCCGACTCTTTGACAAGCGCGAGGCGATGGATAGAGTATAAGCCGAGCAGAAAAGCGAAGAAGAAGAAGAAGTCCCATTGCTGGAAGTCCAGGATGGGGATCACCAGCTTGCCCGTGGGCGTGGTATATGTCAACGTCCAGGCGAGTTCGCGGCCCACGAAGAAATCAGCAAAGGAGCCGCCGATGATGGGGGCAATGCCGGCAGCCAGCGAGTTACCGAGTGTACTGGCCGCGAGGTACGCGGTCGCCTGCCCTTTCGGCGCCAGCTTCAGTCCGATATTCCCGGAGGCGAGCGTTACCCCTGCGGTGGAAATGCCCATAAAGATATGGATGAGCACAAGGAGCGGCATGGTGAGGGCATACTTCCCGGGCAGGGTCGTGAATGTCCAGGCAAGGATGCAGAGCATAAAGAGCGGACCACTGACGCCGAGCACCGATTTATTGCTGAAGCGGTCGGCAAAGTTGCCCCAGAGTCGTAAGAACGCGAGATTCATAAGCTGACTCACGATCAAGAGCGCGATAACCACCGAGATCTGCAATCCCAGGCGATTGAGCATATAAACGGTAAAAAAAGGTGCAGCCAGGTTAACGGCGAAGTTCCAGGAGCTCAGGAACCATACCAGTTTTTTGAAGTTACCATCACGTAGCGGGCTCAAGAGCGTCTTCAGAAACGAGGGCTGCGCTTCCACAGGACGCAGCATGCGCGGCTCTGGTACGGTGGTTATGAAGTACACACCGAGCATACCGGCGAGGAATCCGAGGAAGAAGAGCGTTGAATAGCTGTATAACTCGTTCTGGTCGAAAACGTTCCAAGCGTAATCGACGAAGAGGCCCGCGGCGAGACTGAGCGGGATGCCTATGGCGGTAGCCAGGCTCATGCGTTTCGAGAAGAAGGCGCCCAAGCGGTCGTGTGGCACGAGATCGTGCATCCACGAATTCCAGCTGCTGCTCCCGATCGCGCCGAATGAGGCGTAGAGCAGGAGCCCAAGGAGGAGCACGAGCAATCCGATCTGCGGATTGAAGAGGAACGGAATGAGCGCAATGAGCAACCAAAACGATCTGCTCACTGCGGTGGCCGCGGCACAAATCGCCCGTCTCACACGATAACGCTCCACCAGATAGACCGCAGGTATCTGCATCAACTGCGCGAGCGGCGGGATCGCTGCCAGGAGCCCGATCACCAGGTTGGAGGCACCGAGCTTCAGTGCGAAAGCGACCAGGAAGGCGCCGCCGGTCAGCGTCACCATCGTCTGGGTGGTCAGCCCATCCTTGATAACGCTTCTGAGCCCTGATTCGATCTCGTCATCCGTTAATTGCTCTTTAACTGCGAATAGCATGGCCTCTTGTCTTAGCTGATAGAGAAAGTTGAGTGGAGTATATAAACTCGGATTCCCCACACGCTACCACTCACTGCTGTTTTACCCACCATGCCCTCCTACGGCCTCTGCTGGTTCTTCGGTTTCGTCTTCTCTACCGTCGTTCGAATGAGGGAGAAGGGAAACTGGAGCATGTGACGCAGTCCGCCAGCGGTGGAGAAATTCCGCAGTGGCCTTTTGACCTCGGCAATCAATTCGCGAATAACGATCTTCTCCTCTACCTCACCCACCTCTTTGACGAGCGCTAAACGGTGGATGGAGTATAATCCGAGGAGGAATGCAAGGAAGAAGAAGAAATCCCATTCGCGGAAGTTCAACGTTTGAATTACCAGTTCGCCGCCGGGACTGAACCATCTGAGCGTCCATGAGAGCTCGCGATTGACGAAGAAGTCAGCAAAGATCCCGCCGATGATAGGGGCGATGCCTGCCGCCAGAGAATTGACGAAGCTGTTGGTTGCTAGATACGCGGTTGCCTCACCTTTCGGCGCCAGTTTGAGCCCGATATTGCCCGAGGACAGTGTCACGCCCGCAGTGGAGATCCCCATAAAGATGTGGATGGTAACGAGGAGTGGTAGGGTGAGGAGATACCTCTCAGGCAGGGTCGTGAAGGTCCAGGCGAGGATGCAGAGTATGAAAAGCGGACCACTGACGCCGAGCACTGATTTATTACTGTAACGATCCGAGAATCGGCCCCAGAGTCGTAAGAACGCGATATTCATGAGCTGGCTCAGAACGAGCAGGACGATAATGAATGAGATCTCCAACTCCAGTCGTTTCAGCATATAAACGGTGAAGAAGGGTGCGGCAAGATTAACGGCGAAGTTCCAGGAGCCCAGAAACAGAATGAGATTCTTGAAATTCGCATCCTTGAAGGGCTTTGAGAGTATGATAAAGAACCGAGACTGGCGGAGTGGAAGTGTCATCCGCGGTTCGGGAATAGTCAAAACGTAATAGGCATCGAGCATGCCCGCGACGAAACCGAGCAGGAAGATAATTGAGTAACTGTAGATCGCCTGGGTGGGGTAGAGCCGCGTCCAGTAATCGATGAAGAAGCCCGCAGCGAGGCTGAGCGGGATACCCAGTCCGAGCGTCAAACTCATGCGTTTCGAGAAGAATGCACCTAGTTGGTCTTGCGGCACGAGGTCGCGCATCCAGGAGTTCCAGCTGCTGCTGCTCACCGCGCCAAACGCCGCGTAGAGCACGAGCGCAACAATGAGAATAGATAGGCCACCGGTAAGGCCGAAGAGGATCGGAATGAAGGCGATGAGCACCCAGAAACTGCGGCTTGCTATGATCGCATAGAAACAAATGGCACGCCGTGCACGAAACTTCTCGACGAGGTAGATCGCGGGAATCTGCATCAACTGCGCGAGTGATGGAATTGCAGCGACGAGCCCGATAATAAGATTAGAAGCCCCGAGGAGCAGCGCGAAGGCCACCAAAAACGCGCCCCCGGTCAACGTGACCATCGTTTGCGCAGCCAGGCCGTCCTTGATGACGTTGCGCAGTCCCGTTTGGATCTCTTTCTCAGTGAGCTGCTCTTTTGCCCCGAATCTCATAAGCTCCTCATCTCAGCTGATAGAACATAGCAAGCAAAGTAAGTTTGTATCATACGATCGATCTCTCTAAAACCGCAGGTGCCGCTGCCGATCCGAATCTGCTGCTCGCTGCTCTAATAAAAATAAAAGAAAGCTATAGAGCGACTATAGCTTCTCCTTTAAAGCTCTAGACACGAAGAGCGGTCTATTTCAGTCGCTCAGGCAGCCACTCATTCAGTAACCACTTCGCCAAAAGCAACCCGTCTCGATACTTTGGTCACGCGGATTTTTACCGTATCCCCCTTCTGCGTGTTGGGCACGAAGACCACAAATCCTTCTACACGAGCGATGCCGTCTCCTTCACGTCCTACGTCCTCGATCGTAACGTCGTAGGTCTCGCCAACATTTATAGGGGCGGTAAATCCCCGCCTCTCGCCACTATAGTCCATACCTTACAAAGCCTCCATTTCTCCTTACTTCGATTTTATGTTCGCTTCGTAGTGTAAACGCGCACATCGTAACCGCCAGCTCTCACGCCAAACCGCTACAGCACGCTACACCACGTGATTACACCTGTAATTCTTCTGTATATAAACACCGCGGTTCTGGCAGGGGAGCACACAGCCCCCGATGCCGCATGGCCGATCCCGGGACACGGACGGACAATTATGAAAACACCAGAACAGAGTTCGTGCTACCGTGCGGCTCGTGCGATTCGCTCCTTCTCCTCCTTCTTATTTACTGAGAAGCATTTCGCGTTCCGTGATGCTGCAATGAGTTCGTCCGCGAGGCATTGCTCGATCCGCTTTTTGTTCTTGAAGGCGCATTTCTCAGCACCCAGGGTAATGAACATGAGCGCTTGATCTACCCGCCGCTGCGAGGACATATCCACGGCTTTGGGCACCAGAATACCGCCGAACCGCAGTCGAATCGTCTCCTCCCGCGGGCCCGCATTCTGAATCGCATCCACAAGCACCTGGAGCGGATTCTGACCCGTAGCCGCATGAACAAGATCAAACGCGGTATTCACGATCCTGTAGGCCATCAGCTTCTTCCCGGTGTTGTGCTCGGACCGCATAATCTTATTGATCAAGCGCTCCACGATGCAAACCTTCGATTCCTCGAATTGTTGGCTCGCATGCGCACCGCCGGAATGTAGTGCTGACACGGGCATGAGGCTGATGTGCCGCTCGATACCGATGTCCTTGATCATCACATCCGCTGGGTCCCACTTGTTGAAGACCTTGCCAAACTGTACCTCTGTATCCATCACGATCACCTCAGCGTCTTCTCCTTTCGCCCATGCACCAGTTCTAGGAGCGAGATGTCGTTAACCGCCACGACCTTAAAGCGCACGCCCGAGAGATCGCCGTACGACCGACCCTTACGGCCGCCAATGCCCTCGATCAGCACCTCGTCGTGCTCGTCAATGAACTTAATCGCGCCGTCGCCAGGCGCAAAAGCAGTCACCTGCTTTCCGTTCTTAATGAGCTGCACACGCACGCACTTCCGAATCGCGGAATTCGGCTGCTTCGCTTCTATCCCTACCTTTTCCAGGACAATCGCCCGTGACATGTGCGCGCCTTCCAAAGGATCGCTCTTCTTCGCGGTCTTCAAGACCTTCCGCGCGTAGTCCGGGCTCTTCCGCCGCATCACTTTCCTTCGCTTTTGCATCTTCCTCGCTGCGTACATGCCTCTTCCCATCGCTTCGCTCCTTAAGAACTGTACTATTCTTTACGTTTCTTAGATAAAACGTTTTAGAAGGGTGACCATCTGCGCAGTACTATTTGATGATCACGTTGTCGATGCCCTGGTTCCGTTTCACCAGCATCTTCACCTTCTTGATCCGCTCGCCATCGCGGCCGATCGCGATGCCCTTGTGCTTCGTGAGCACCTCGACGTAAGCGCAGAGCTTGTCGTTCTTGTTCAGCAGCTCGACGCTCTTCACGTAGGCAGGCCGCAGCAAATTCTCGATGAACTCCTTCGCGTCCGGTGAATGTTCCACGACCTCGATCTCCTTGTTCAGCAGCTTCTTCACCTTATTAATGTTCATGCCGTTCTTTCCGATCGCGAGGCCCATGTCGCCCTTCTTCACCACCATAATCAACTTATTCGCCTCATTATCCACGAGACAGTCCTTCACGCCGGCACCGGTCGATTGCTCGAAGACTCCGATATACCTGATCCCCTCAGTATCCAGCTTTACGGTCAGTTTCACTCACCTGTTGCTTTTTCTCTCTCTCTC
>JAFGKP010000019.1 GCA_016928455.1 Methanomicrobia archaeon | reverse complement strand
ACCGTGCTGTCCCCGGTTCAAATCCGGGAGGCGGGATTCTCTCGCAAAATGGCTGAACTGAAAGAACTGCTGAGGAAATTGGCTGAGGCACAGGGCATTTCGGGCTATGAGAGTGAGGTTCGGGCGATCATCGAGGCAGAGCTTGAGGACTATGTGGATGAGATTACGATCGACAAGCTGGGGAACATGATCGCAACGCGGCAGGGGAAGAAGCCCTCAGTGATGCTCGCAGCGCACCTCGATGAGATCGGGCTCATGGTGAAACATGTCAATGACGAGGGTTTCATCACCTTCTCACCCATTGGCGGCTGGTTTGACCAAACGCTGCTCAATCAGCGTGTGATTCTGCAGGCGAAAGGCGGCGGCCTCTACGGTGTCATCGGCTCGAAACCACCGCACGGCATGAAGCAGGAAGAGCGCGAGAAGGTGATCAAACTCGAGGATATGTTCATCGATGTTGGTGCGCGGAGCAGAGAAGAGGTGGAGCAGATGGGTATCTCAATTGGTACGCCCATTATCCTTGATCGTCATCTCGCGGATCTCGGTAATGAGCGGGTCACCTGTAAGGCCTTTGACAACCGTGCAGGAGTCGCTGTCATGATCGAAGCGCTCAAGCGAACGACCACGGACTGTGCGGTGTATGCGGTGAGCACGGTGCAGGAAGAAGTGGGTCTCAAAGGTGCGCGAACCTCTGCGTATGCGCTCACGCCGGACGTCGCCTTAGCGATCGATGTGGATGTCGCGGGCGGTCATCCCGGCATAGAGAAGAAGGACCGGCCGTTGGAACTGGAAAAGGGCCCCGTGATCACCGTCTCTGACGCCTCGGGCCGCGGCATTATCACCCCGCCCGCGGTTCTCAAATGGCTCAAAGGGACCGCAGCTCAGTACAATATCGACTACCAGCTCAGTGTCGAGGACGGGGGGAGTACCGATGCGAGCGTGATTCATCTGACCAAGAGCGGAATCCCCACGGGCGTCGTTGGCATCCCCACGCGCTATATCCACACGCCGGTGGAGCTGTTGAGCTTGCGGGATCTCACGAACTGTGCCGACCTCATCGCGCGTGCACTCGAGCGCGTTGTCGATTATTTCTGACGTATGGTAGCCGTTAACCTCGGCGATATCGTACCCGTTTCGACCATCGATTGGCGTGGCAAGACCGCCATGGTCATCTTTTTGCGCGGGTGCCCGCTAAACTGCATTTACTGTCAGAATGCGCAGATCCGCGCGGGCTCGAACGACGTGAACCTTGAGGACCTTGAGGCTGAGATCGTGAAGAACAAGGGCCTCATCGATGCCGTGGTGCTCTCGGGTGGTGAACCGTTCATGCAGCAGGGCGCACTGGACGCGCTTGCGGCCGTTGCCAAGCAGCACGGGCTGCTCGTTGCCGTGCAGACCTGTGGCTATTATCCCGAAGCCGTTGAATCGACGTTACAAAAGGGGCTCATTGCGAAGCTCTTCCTTGATATCAAGGCACCACTCTCTTCCGGGACGCGGTATGATGCGCTAACGCGGGCCACGGGCGTTGCGGAACGGGTAACACGCACGCTTGACCTCTGCGTTCGCGCCAGGGTTGATTTCGAGGTAATCACCACGGTCTTCAAGGGACTTGTGGCCCGTGAGGAGGTGCGGGCAATCGCGCGCGAGCTCGCCGCACGGGGTGCCACGGCGCAACCGTACATCATCCAGCAGGGGCGGGCAGAGGTCGTCGCGGGGCTAACGGTTGACGCAGCGGCGGTCTTCAGCCGTGAAGAGATGAAAGAGCTCGCCGTTGAAGCGGTGAGCGCGGCGCCCTTGCACGAGGTGAGAATCAGAACACGAGAGCATGGCGAGGAAGTGGTCTTTAATGACACAGTACAATAAGATACGGTAAGGTGGGCGAAGATGGTGAGCGTATTTCTTGAGGCGATACCGGTAAATCTGCGGGCCGCACAGGCGCTCTGCGAGGATAATGCCGCGAATAACGCCACCTTCTGCTGCTTCGGAATGCTGATCAGGATACGTGGTGACGCGCGGCTGGTCTTCAAACGCGAGGTGGTCGAAGCCGCGGTCGGTCGCGGGCTGACCGAGAACGAGTGGGAGAGCATCATGTTGAACTATCTCGGCGTAATTACGCAGGCGGATCGAGCTGTGCTCGTCTTCGAGAATTCAGCGGAATCGAACGTGATGGATGAGTACTGGGACCAGCGATTGGCGCGGCTCGCTCAACCGTAAAACTTAAAGACTAGTGACGCTCTAATTCAAGAACATGGTGAAGATAAGGTATGTGTACTGGGAGGATGAGATCGGCGGGAAGACCTGCGAGCTGGAGACAATAGCGTATCGCTATGGCTATTCCGTGGGCCCCCATGGTGAGTGGGAGATGCTCATCGCCCGGGAGGACAAAGACGTGCAGAAAGACAAAACCGTGGCGATCAAGATAGAACAGGTTGAGATTCCAGAAAAGTCAATTGTACTACCCTGTCCCACATTGCGACATGCGCTTGGTGT
Organism: Methanomicrobia archaeon; assembly: GCA_016928455.1. Classification (GTDB taxonomy): domain Archaea; phylum Halobacteriota; class Syntropharchaeia; order Alkanophagales; family Methanospirareceae; genus JACGMN01. The sequence goes on along the minus strand of JAFGKP010000019.1, from coordinate 14,692 downwards.
AGTGCTTGCTGGAGCGCCGGGCGGCCCTATGGCCGTTGAGACGCGCCGGTTTCTTAAGGAAGTCGTTTTTCTCCCCATCAAAGATGGTACCGTGCATAAAGGGGACTTGCTCTCGGTCGTTAACGTGTTTCACGCTGCACCGGAGCGGAGATTTGCCCGAGGTGCCGCGGAAAAGTGGCTGCAGGAACGCTACAGATATTAGCCTTCATCGGCGCACCTGCATCAGGAAAGACCGTCGCAGCTACCGTTGCGAAGGATTTGGGTATCCCCGTCATCACTATGGGTGACGTGATACGAGATGAGCTCCAGAGGCGTACTCTGCCCGTGACTGACGAGAATGCGGGTAGCATAGCGAACGAGCTCAGGGCGAATGAGGGGCTTGATGCAATCGCCAAACGGTGCTTTCCCCGTATACATGACCTGATGGTGCGTGGTGGGACCGAAGCGGAGCATAAGCTCATTGTGGTTGATGGTATCCGCGGCAGTGCTGAGGTAGAAGCATTTAAGCGCGAGTTTGGGCAGAATTTCGCGCTCGTACTGATCGATGCGCCGCTCTCGCTGCGTTATACGCGGATAAAAAATCGTGGAAGGGGCGATGACCTGTTATCACTCGCGGAGTTCAAGACGCGTGAGGCGCGCGAGAACCGCTGGGGTATGGGCGAGGCAATGAAGCAGGCCGATTATGTGGTGCGGAACGAAGGCTCGCTCAGAGCGTTCAAGGAGCGGATAAAGGCGTTACTCCAGAATCCCGTACGCACCTTTTGAGGTTCCCGAATATGCTTCCGTGGACCTGTTATGCGCCGGAGAGGCGCTCTCGACAGAGGGCACGATCACCCATCAGCGTATTAACAGTCCCGATTCACACTCAACGTCTCGATCTCGTGACTCCCGGTACCAAGATCGAAGAGGACCGGGATCTTCAAGTTCTCGGTGGTCGGGATCCGGTATTGGCGCTTTGCTCTGCTCCCTTTCCGCTCCAGGATGCCATCTGCATGTAAGCCTGCGAGATAGGTCGAGATGGTACTCAGTCGCACGCTCTCTTCAAATTTATTTTCGTAAATTCGCCGCACCTGTGAAGACGTGAACCAGCTCTGGGGTGCCTCATGATCATAGCGCAAGAAAGAAGCAAGCCGCTCTTTGATCGTGAGCCCCTCGCCATCGGGATCGTACGCGTTCTGTACAGAGATCGGGGCAAGCTGCCCTTCCAAAAACTTGAGCACGTCTTTAATCGTGGCCTGCTTGAGCATCTCAAGCTGCAAATCGCCCTCCTTCTCTATGGACGACTTCACCCCCGCGTCATCCGTCACTTCCACCCGCACCTTCATCGCGCCTTCACCGCCTTCACTGGTTCAGTGAACAAATGAACATTTTGTCGAGGTTATATATAAAGGGTTATGGTGTTCGACCCGTTCTGCCGCGTATTTCTGATGGAACAAAGGGTTGAATAAGTGAAGCCTCTCCGGGGCTAAAAAAGTTATATCGCTCCGGTACTCTACTTTAGATAGCAAAGGAGTAGTACCGGTGACCGGAACAGGGGATTATTACCAGATTCTCGGCGTGGAGCGGGGCGCCTCGAAGGATGAGATCAAGCGCGCGTATCGGCGATTGGCAAAGAAATATCATCCTGATTTGAACAAGGGTGATCCGAAAGAAGCGGAGGAGAAGTTCAAAGAGATCTCTGAAGCCTATGAGGTACTGTCCGATCAGCAAAAGCGGGCAAATTACGATCGCTTTGGGCATGCCGGCATTAATTTTGGCCCTGGCGGCTTCGAGTGGTCAGATTTCACGCACTATGGCGATGTTGAGGATATCTTTGGCGATCTGTTCAGAGGCATCTTCGGCGGCAATTTCGGCTTCAGCCGCACCCAGGGCAGGAACGCCGGGCCAGGATTCGGGAGCACGCTCTTTGAGGATATCTTTGGCCACGGTTACGCGCGACCCGAAAACCGCTATACGCCGGAGCGCGGGAGTGATATCCGGTACGATCTTGAGATCACGCTTGAAGAAGCGGCGACCGGTGTGGATAAAGAAATAACCATCATGAAAGAGCAGGTCTGTTCCTCGTGTGACGGTACCGGCGCAGCGTCTGGCGGCGTGGAGTCCTGTTCAGACTGCGGCGGCACGGGTCAGGTGCGGCGGGCGCACCGTCAGGGCTTTGCGCAGCTCATTTCTATCTCCGCCTGCCCCCGCTGTGGTGGTACGGGTCAGATCATCACGGTCCCCTGTACAGCGTGCAACGGTCGCAGGCGGTTGCGGGTGACGAAGGAGCTTACGGTTAAGGTGCCGCCAGGCGTGGATAGTGCCAGTCGGTTGCGGATCGCAGGCGAAGGCAGCGCAGGCGAACGTGGTGGGCCCCCGGGCGATTTGTACGTCGTGATGCATGTCCGCGAGCACGACTTCTTCTTGCGGTCGGGTAACGATCTTATCTGCGAGATCCCTTTGCGATTCGCGCAGGTGGTGCTCAGCGATGAGATCGAGGTGAGCACCATTGATGGTGGCAGTGAGCGACTGAAGATACCCGCGGGTACGCAGTCGGGCGCGACCTTCGTGCTGAAGCATAAAGGGATGCCGGACCTGAAAGGTCATGGACGCGGAGATCTGGTCGTACGCGTACGGGTGCACACGCCGAGGAAGCTGAGCAGGCGGCAGAAGGAATTGCTCCAGGAATTTGATCAGGAGGAGCGCGAGCGAGAAGGGGACCACCACGATGATGAGGCTGGGCAGAAGGGCTTTTTCTCCTGGTGGAATAAAAAGAACTCAACGTGACTGAAATGAGTCTGGAGGGCGAGAGGTATGAGTGCGAAACGCGAGATCAGGACACCGATACTCTCTGTCGTGGGGCACATCGATCACGGAAAGACCACGTTACTCGATTCGTTGCGTGGCACCACGGTGGCGGAGAAGGAAGCGGGTCGCGTTACGCAACATATCGGCGCCACGGAGATTCCCATAGAGACAATCAAGGCGATTTGCCAGCCGTTGAGGTCCGATTGGACGGGAATCAACATCCCCGGGCTGCTCTTCATTGATACCCCCGGCCATCATGCCTTCGCCTCGTTACGCAAACGCGGCAGCGCGCTCGCGGACGTTGCGATCATTGTGATCGATGTGATGGAAGGCTTCCAACCGCAGACCCTTGAATCGCTGAACGTGCTGCGGATGCTAAAGACACCGTTCGTCGTCGTGCTTAATAAGATTGACCGTATACGGGGCTGGCACTCGAAGAAACAGCCCTTCATACTCAATTACCGAACGCAGCCGGAGTATCTGCAGACGGAGATCGACACCCGGATTTATACCGTCGCCGGCGATCTGCACGAGAAAGGCTTCTCAGCTGATCGATACGACCGGATAAAGGATTTCGCGAAGAACGTCGCCATTGTGCCCGTGAGTGCGAAGACCGGTGAGGGCATTGCGGATCTGCTCCTGGTACTGATCGGGCTATCGCAGAAATATTTCGAGCGCACCCTGGGTCTGCATGTGGAAGAGGCGGGCGTGGGCACGATCCTGGAGAAGAAAGAGGAGAAGGGGCTCGGCACCACGCTCGATGTGATCCTCTACGATGGCCAGCTGAACGTCGGCGATACGATCGTGGTGGGCAGCACGGACGAGGAGCCGATCGTAACGAAGGTGAAAGGGCTTTTGAAGCCGCGTGCGCTCCAGGAGATACGCTTGGAGCGCAAATTCGAGCGCGTGAAGACCGTGTATGCCGCGGCCGGTGTGAAGATCGTGGCGCCGAACCTGGAGCTGGCGCTGCCGGGCTCGCAGGTGCGCGTGGTGCCTGATGAAGGTAGTCTGGACGCGGTGAAAGCGGACGTAAAGAGCGCAATCGACGCGCTGAGCATGGCGACCGTGCCCGAAGGGCTCATTATCAAGGCGGACACCATGGGCTCCCTGGAAGCGCTCGCGCAGGAATTGAAGGAGCAAGGCATTGAGGCGATCATGCGCGCGGACGTCGGGAACATCTCGAAGCACGATGTGACGGAGGCGACAACGGTGAGAGACCGTTATTTACGGGTGATCTTCGGGTTCAATGTTGGTATCCTGCCCGATGCGAAGGAGTTAGCGGAGCAGACAGCGCTTCCGGTATTCGTAAGCGACGTGATTTACCGGCTGATCGAGGACTATGCGGGCTGGGTGAAGCAGGAACGTGAGCGGGAGAAGCGAGCGCTGCTCGAGCGCATGAACACGCCCGCGAAAGTCAAGATACTGCCCGGATGCGTCTTCAGACAGAGCAAACCCGCGATCGTCGGTGTGGACATTTTAGCCGGCAAGATCAGGACGGGTGTGGAGCTCCTGAAGCTCGACGGCTCGAATATCGGTCCGATCAATGAGATCCAGGACAAGGGCGAACGTATCTCTCGTGCCGAGCAGGGCATGCAGGTCGCGATCGCACTCCGGAAACCCACGGTCGGCCGGCAGATCAACGAGAACGATGTGCTCTACGTGAACCTGAAGGAAGAGGAAGTTGAGGAGCTCAAGAAACATGGTGGTGTGCTCTCGGCCGAAGAGCTGGAGGTGCTCGAGGACGTGCAGGAGATCAAGAGAAAAAGGCAGTTCCGGGCGGAATAAACCATGTACGGTGAGCAGGAGTGGATCTCAACAACGGCGATCGTGAACCCGAATAGTATCACTACGAAGTTCCCAGGATCAGCCAGAATGGTTTGTGGATATTTTAAGTAAGAAAGGTGATACTGTAAGGTGTTGAACGTAAAGGGAGCACGAAGATGCAGATAGTGATAAGCGATTCGAAGTCCGGAAAGGCGTACAAGCTCGAGGGCAAGGATGCGGAAGCGAACGCGCTGTTCATCGGGAAGCGTATCGGTGAGCTCGTGGATGCGGACATCATCGGGCTCGGCGGTTACGTGCTGGAGATAACGGGCGGCACGGACATGCAGGGGATGCCGATGCGGAAGGACGTTGCGGGATCCGCGCGGAAGCGAATTCTGATTACGAACCCACCCGGGTACAATCCGAAGGAGGGTGGCAAACGCCGCCGGAAATCCGTGCGCGGGAACGAGATCTCGACGGAGATCTCACAGATCAACGTGGTCGTTAAAGAGTACGGGCGGAAATCGCTTGTGGACATCTTCGCCCCGCCTGCTGCCGAAACGGCGGAAGGGGCGTGATCTGCTGGCTGCATACTTCGCGGCCCGATTTCAGGGCCACAACAACTCTTCTGCCGCCTTCTTTACCGCAGCACGGTATTCATCCGGCGTATACACCCCGATTTTGTCGCGCTTCTCAAATTCATGACTGAGCATGGCAACGAGTGAGGAGACCTCTCGTAAACTCCGGAACTCGTTCTCGACCACCACCTTCGCCGTGCTCTCTGCTAATACCTCGTCCCGGGGCTTTTGCACGTCCAGTAGCACGTAACGTGGGTCAACGCCCGCCCGCTGACTGAGTTCCTCCTTTATCTCCGCCACCTTCTGGTCGTTCCATAACGCGTCAACAATCCCCGCGTCCAGGTCGGTGAGGTTCGTATAAATCGCGCGTTTGAACAACCGCCGCGCCTCGATCCGCCTGAGTATCTCTTCCGGATACCCTCCCGCATTTCTGAGCCGGACGGTTATCTCCGCGTCGTCCATTCTTCGCAATGCGGCAGCGAAGTCGTGAACTTCGGGTTTTGCTGCGATAAGGGCCTCCAGAGCAGCGGTGAACATCAGCTGCGCGATCCGCGCGGTATGGTGATTATAGACCGTTGGATGCATGAGGAACCGTGAGAAGAGCAGATATTCGGCTGGCAAAATCCCCTTCTCGGTAATCACCAGCTCGTCATGCACAAAATCCAGACCGTGAATGAGTCTCGTGTTGTCCACCACACCGTAGGCTACGCCGGTGTAGTACGAATCACGCACCAGATAATCCATCTTATCCACATCGATCTCGCCGTTCAGTATCCGTGAGAAATCGCGTTTCGTCCAGAAATACGACCGCTCTCCTTTGATATAGCCCAGCACCTCGATCTTATCCAATGTAAACGCTTCAATGACCTCCGCAATGGTCGAGGTAACCGTCTCTGACCGCGGAGTCTCGATGTGCTCAGCCTTCTCGGGGAAGAGCACCGTCTCTATATCTTCATGCCCCTTTCCCGTGTACTTCTTGAGCAGCGGCTCGGTCACGTGCGAATACGGGCCGTGTCCCACGTCATGGATCAGCGCGGCAACGAGCAACTCTTGCTCCTCTGCTGCAGGTACCTCGAGCCGGTCGAGCAGCAGGCACATCAGGTGATACGTGCCGAGCGAGTGCTCAAACCGCGTATGGTTCGCACCCGGATAGACGAGGTAGGAGAACCCGAGCTGCCGGATTCGCCGCAGCCGTTGCAGCTCCCTGGTATCAATGATCGCTCGGGCGAGCTCGTCGAATTCAATGTAGCCGTGGAGTGGGTCACGAATCACCTTCTTCATCGGGCTTTCGTCAGTTCAGTTACACAAGAGCAGTGGCGTTTAGAAAGAAAAAGCTTTGATACTTACTTGCTTATTTACGTTAACGCTGCCACGATCCTTCTCACCTTCTCCACGACCTCGACTGCAGTCGTCCCGAAGATCCTGATCATCGGCTCCTTGCCCACCGCGCCGCGATCGTAGATCACCTCCGGAACGAACGCTTTGCTCGCTTCCGCCACGCCCCAGTCCATCGTCTTCGCATCTTCTGGCTCGTGCTCACGCTCAAAGGAGCTGATCACCATCCCGAGCTTGTGGCAGACTTCAACGATCTCAGGTGCGAATTTGACGTTCATCGCGCTGCGGTACCTGTGTTCCTGCGCCCGCATCGCCAGTATCAGCCGCGCCACGTGGTCACTGGCGCCGAAGAGGATACAGCCCGCTCGTATACCTTCCGCCGTGCGGATAATCCTGCCATCCACCGCGGCAATATCCTGCTCGCTTGCCGCGCGGTCGATCGCCATGCCGATGTTCGTGCCCACCTCGGGTATCAGGTTCTCGAACCCCACGGTCGCTTTCAGCATGCCCACCGCCAGCCGCACGTTCTCAGCAGTCCAGTATCGGTCTGCGTCTGTTTGCTGTTCTCTCATCTGGTTCACCACGAGCACTCGGGACACGAGCTCGCCATTGACGATTGCGTCATGCACAAACCCCTTTGCCGCTGCTGCTGCCGCCTGCAGCGGTTTCCCGTTCGCCAGCTCTGCAGCCAGTGCAGCGGAGAAAGAGCAGCCACCACCATGCACGATCCTATCAGTTTTCACGAGCGGCGCGCTGATCTCCGCGAATGCGCCGTCATAGAGTACATCCGTTGCTCTGCCGGCGGCCATTTCATCCGCAAGATGCCCGCCGGTAATAACGACTGCCGGTGCGCCCAGCGCGTGGATCGCCCGTGCGGCTGCCTTCGCCTCTTCTTTAGTGCTGATTTGCAGTCCGCTTAAAAGCTCCGCCTCGGGTACGTTCGGCGTGATCACCGAGCAGAGCGGTAGCAGGTGCGTGGTCAGTGCCTGGAGCGCGGCATTCTCGATGAGCGCCCCACCGGCACCCGCTTTCATCACGGGATCGAGTACAAACGGGATGCTGGAGCGCTCTAACGCCGCTGCCACCGACTCGATCATCGCGGCGGAATACAGCATACCGGTCTTCGCAAAATCGACCCTGATGCCTTCATCTGCGGTGATCGCGGCGAGCTGTGCAGCTACCATCTCCACCGGCACCTCGTGTACCGCATGCACGCCCATCGAATTCTGAGCGGTAATCGCGGTAATCACCGACATACCATGCACGCCGAGCGCCGCAAAACTCTTGATATCCGCCTGTATCCCCGCGCCACCGCTGCTGTCCGAGCCCGCGATGGTCAGTACCCTCCTTGTCCGTATCATGCTGCCGCTCAGTACCGAAGAAAGCCGAACGCTCTTACACCACGATCTTCACTTATTTCACCTTGATCACGCTGTACTTATCCAGCATCTCGCGCGTGATGAACCCGATGCCGCACTGATTCCCGAGGATCTCGATTGCGATCAACTTGTCCGGATGGTTCAGGTTCACCTTCGGCTTCCTGCCCTGTACCTTCTCGATCAGGTCGTAGAAATAGCCCCCGACCTCGCGCTCCACCGTCTGGCTCGAAATCGACTCTTTCATGCCCCGACGCTCCACGCGGAACCCGAAGGTCTCGCCCGGCTCGATCTCATCGATATACCGCTCGATCCGCATCTTCAAACGATCGACTAGCATCTCGGGCGATGTGAAGAACGTATCGTCAATGGGGATCACCCGCTGCAACGTCGGGTATTTCCGCTGCTCCGCATCCTCAAGAAACTCCACGATATCCCCTACGTGCCCGATCACGACGTCCCGAAACCCTGACCGTTCAAATTCGCCGTCCGCTTCCAGAGACGCTAACAGTTCCTGCTCACGATCGCCGTCACCTATTACTATCACGTTCCAGTCTTCCAGCATGCGCTTTCTCCTTTCTTCTTTTAGGCGTGCAATCCTGAAACTCAATCGTTACGTACGTATCTTTTACCTATCATTGAGCGCCCGGAGGTGCAAACGCGCATCAATACCCTCCGGCTCTTACTTACATCTATTTCAGGCGGCATTCAATATCTAATTATCTCCTCCTCACCTTAGTGTGACTAACGCATCGATCGATGTATCGATCTGATCGGTCATCGCATTTTTTTTTTTGCGCCGTTTATGCGTGGACGAAGATGCACGAACCCGGACGCGACCAGGTGGAAGTATCCGTTGTGCTCCCGGCACATAACGAGGCTGGTAAGCTAGAAACAGCGGTACGGCAGACGAAGCAGGCGATGAGTGCAGTAACGCCCTCATACGAGATTATCATTGCCGAGGATGGCAGCACCGATGGTACCGCTGAGCTTGCGCGCACGCTCGTAGCGAAGGATCCGATCGTGCGGCATATCCACAGTGATGTGCGCCTGGGACGCGGACAGGCGCTCAATCACGCGTTTAAAGCGGCCCGGGGCGCTGTGATCATGTACATGGATGTGGACCTCTCCACCGATCTCGCGTATCTCAAGCCGCTCATCAGCGCGATACGCGACGAGCAGTATGATTTCGCCACGGGTTCTCGACTGCTGAAGGCGAGCGAAACGAAGCGCCCGTTGAAACGAAGCACCCTGAGTACCGTGTATAACTTCCTCGTGCGGCTTATTTTGCGCTCGAAGCTGCGTGATCACCAGTGCGGGTTCAAAGCGTTCAGCAGAACGCCACTCCTTCACATTCTGGATGAGATCGTGGATGAACACTGGTTCTGGGATACCGAGTTGCTCGTGCGCGCGCAGCGCACAGGGTACCGAGTCAAGGAGCTGCCAGTACACTGGACGGATAAAGGCGCCGCTAACACCAAGGTGAAGGCAGTTAGCGACAGCACAGCTATGTTCTCCAATATCATCCGGCTCTTCTTCACCGTGAGGCGCGAAAAATGAGGGTGCTCTTCTATACCGGCACGGGCGGCGCGGGGAAGTCGGTTATCTCAGCAGCAACGGCACTGAACCTGGCGGAACGGGGCTACCGAACACTGCTCATCGCTGCCGGGCCTGCTTATCCCATCTCCGCACTTTTCGAGACCGAAGTGCACCATACGCCTACGCAGATCGTCGAGCAGCTCTCGGCACTGCATATCGATCCGCTCCGCGAGATCCGGGCGAACTATGAGCGCATCCACGAGTACTTGCTCTCACTGTTCAGGGCCGAAGCGCTGGATGAGCAGCTCGTTTATGCCTTTGCCTCATTACCGTTAACAAACGAGCTCATCGCGCTCCTGAAGCTTGTCGAACTCGTTAACGCGAACGCTTATGACGCGATTGTCCTTGATACTTTGCCGTCGGGTGAGTCGCTGAGAAACGTCTATCTGCCTACCTTGCTCGGCTCGAATGCCGCGACCCTCATCAAATTGACGGCCCCATTTGCGAATGTGGCGAAGGTGGCCGAGCCGATCATCGGTATTCCCACGCCCGACAGGGCGGTGATTGATGAAGATATCAAACTCCTCGAGATGCTCAGGAACGTGAAGCGCATCATACTCGATCGCGAGCACACCAGCTTACGATTGATAGCAACGCCTGATACCATCAGTATCCAAGGTATGAAGCGGACGTATCTTCTCGCACAGCTCTATGGGATCAACGTTGATCTCGCGATCATGAACCGGGTCATGCCGGATGAGCTGACCCATTCGTGCCCTGCTGTCTGGAGCAAGGAGCAGGAGCGCACGCTGTTCGAGGTCGAGGCCGCGCTTCGGCCCCTGCCGCTCAAGACACTTAAGCTCATCCCGCCACCAATCAGCGGGATACCACGGCTCTCTGCCATCGGTGAGGCACTCTTCGGCGCAGAAGACCCTGCACTGGTCTTTCACACCGGGGAGCCGGTGAAGGTGCGAACGACAGAGGCGGGACTTGAACTCGTGGTGCCGCTGCCTTCCGCGAGCCACTGCAAAGCTAAGTGCGAGGTCGAGCGTGTGGGCGAGGATCTCTCGGTGGTGATGGCGACCGAGCTGGGCGAGGTCAGGAACTTCGTTGCGCTGCCCGCAGGCGCACGCGCAATGCGGCTCGCAAAGGCCCGGCTCGCTGAGGATGGACTCCGAATTTCCTTTATTAACCCGTAATTCAGAATGGAAGGTGGATAGATGGGGATTGGACGTGAAGTCTCCACGACCTTTAAAGTGAGTGAGTGATAAACGAGGAACAAACCTATATGAGAGTTATCTTTTATACTGGCAAAGGCGGTGCGGGTAAATCGGTCGTCTCCAGTGCCACAGCGCTGACGCTCTCCCAGATGGGCTACGAGACCCTGGTCATCTCCTCAGACCCCGCGCATACGCTCTCAGATGCGCTCGAGACCGACGTGCACCACCGGCCAACAGCCATCATGGAGAAGCTCTGGGCTGTCCAGATCGATCCCATTCGGGAGGCGCGTGAGTCCTATGGGGTGATCCAGGAGTACGTGGTCTCGCTCTTCAAATCAAAAGGGGTCGATGAGGTGCTGGCTTACGAGATCGCTGCGTTGCCGAACATGACCGAGTTTGTCTCGCTCTTGAAGCTGGTCGAGTACGTGGAATCAGAGCAGTACGACGTGCTCGTGCTCGATACCGTGCCCTCGGGCGACGCGCTGAAGAATATTTATCTGCCCACGCTGCTCGGCGCTACCGCCACGAAGGTGATCAAGCTTGTAGCACCCTTCGTGAATCTGGCGAAGGTGGCCGAGCCGATCGTCGGGATACCCACACCGGGCAGGGAGGTTATCAATCAGGATATCAAACTCCTGAAAATACTCCAGAAGCTGAAGGGCATCATCTCTAATCGCACGGTCACGAGCTTACGCTTGATCGCGAATCCCGAGGCATTCAGCATACAGAACCTGAAACGGACGTATCTTCTCGCCAATCTCTACGATATCAACGTTGATCTCGCGGTGATGAACAAGATCATCCCGGAGGGCGTGCACGATGCGTACTTCAGGGAGTGGAAGGCGGCCCAGGAACGGTATATAGCGGACTCAGAAGCGGCGTTCTATCCGCTGCCACTGAAGAAGCTCCGGCTCTTCCAATCAGAGGTGAAGGGTTTGAAACTCCTCACTGAGGTGGGCCAGGAATTATTCGACGGTGAAGATCCCGCACAGGTCTACTATGAGGGGCATGCGATAACTGTCAAGGAACGAGAAGGCGGCCTGGAAGTGGTCGTGCCGCTCCCATCCACGGGCAATTACCGTGAAGTGACCGAGGTGGAGCGCGCAGGTGAAGATCTATCGGTCGTTATCGCGACTGACATCGGCGAAGCGCGTAATTTCATCCCGCTTCCCGCGATTGCGCAGCTCATGAAGCTAGATCGGGCGAAGCTTTTAAATGACGCGCTCCACATATACTTCATCGACGAGCGATGGAAAAACGTGAAAAAATGAGCTGGGAGGATGAAGATCTAACCAAAGCGGTTCGCACGCTTGCGGGTACCGCGACGTTACCATTCAAGGTCGCTTCTGATCTCGCGGGTAACGTTGTTGGCTCGCTGGAGGGGTATGTGTCCAAGCCCTCAAAACTCGCTGCTAATCTTATCGAATGGCGAATCAGTACCCTGCAAGCCATTACGAAGCTGATCGAGAAGGAGATCACGCTCCTGGAGCAGTACAAGCGTGAGCTCGAGCCGGAACCAGAGAAGAAGGAGAAGGTCTCGGTCGAATAAGGTGCGTTCTAACATTCGAACTCAGGTGCACTCCTGGAAGCGCGAAGTACAGCGTTCGAAGGTGCTTTGGCCTTTGTTGTAGTCGAGCTTATCGGATTGTGCATGCTCGACCTATCTTATTTATCTTGCAAAACAGTACTGTGGAGGTAGAGAAATGACCGAACAGAATCCGTTTGAGATGGCACAGAAGCAGCTGGACGAATGTGCCGCGATACTCATGCTGGACAAGGATGTGCATGAGCTTTTACGACATCCCATGCGGGAGCTTCACGTATCCATTCCTGTGCGGATGGATGATGGCTCGACGCGCGTCTTTCAGGGCTTCAGGGTACAGTATAATAATGCGCTGGGACCGACCAAAGGCGGGATCCGATTCCATCCTGCTGAGACGATAGATACCGTACGAGCGCTCGCGGCGTGGATGACCTGGAAGTGCTCGCTCCTCGGGCTACCACTCGGGGGTGGGAAAGGCGGCGTTATCTGCAATCCAAAGGCGCTCTCGGAGACCGAGCTGGAGCGGTTGAGCCGCGCGTATATTAATCAGGTCTGGCAGTTCATCGGGCCGGATAAAGATGTCCCTGCTCCCGATGTGTATACGACCCCGCAGGTGATGGCCTGGATGATGGATGAGTATTCAAAGCTGGCGGGGCGAAACACCTTTGGCTGCATCACCGGCAAACCGGTCTGTATCGGCGGCTCCTGTGGCCGCGAGGATGCGACCGCGCGTGGCGGGATGTACACGATCAGGGAGGCGGCACAGGAGCTCGGGCTCAACCTGAAGAACGCAACGGTCGCTATCCAGGGCTACGGTAACGCGGGCTGTAACGCGGCATTCCTCTGCAAGGAGCTCTTCGGCGCGACCGTCGTTGCGGTAAGCGACTCGAAGGGTGGCGCGTATGATAAGAACGGGCTGAATCTGGAGAGTGTCTGTGGCTACAAGGCGGCTACCCGGTCGGTCGTTGATTCGCCACATACCGAAGTCATCACGAACGAGGAACTGCTCGAGCTCGAGGTGGATATTCTGATCGCAGCCGCGCTGGAGAACGTCATTACCGAGCGGAACGCGGGCAATATCAAGGCCAAGCTTCTTGCAGAGTTGGCGAACGGGCCAACCACGCCCGAGGCTGATAAGATCCTCTACGAGAATGGCGTGCACGTGATCCCGGACTTCCTCTGCAATGCCGGTGGCGTCACCGTCTCATATTTCGAGATGGTGCAGAACATCAGCATGTACTGCTGGGGCATCGAGGAGGTTTATGAGCGCCTGGATAAGAAGATGACCGCTGCATACCGCTCTGTGCTCGACGCCTCGCGGGGTTACGGCATTAACATGCGGCAGGCCGCCTACGTGGTCGCGGTTGATCGCGTGGTGGAAGCGATGCGGTTACGCGGCTGGGTCTGAGTGATGGTGCACCGTACTGCGGTCCGAATCGAACGACTCCGGCGAAGGACCTATCAACCGTGCAGGTGGTTCCTTCTTCTCTTCTAATCTATTAATATATAGGGCTACCACGTGCACGCCGACGATCATCGGATACGCGCCGTATTCCCGCTGTGACTGCCCGTAATCGGTAGGGGTGAGCCCGATGGCGAAGTACGTTTCATTTGGCGTGGACGCGCTGATCCCCTTCCTTGCTTACCGCGGGTAACGAAGCCTGCGCGATGCGCACGTTGTCACCGACCGTGAGAGCGTCGTCGCTCGTCACGAGCGCGGGCTTATCGTCCCTGAGCGATACCCGCCAGTACTGGCGTTCGTCCGCGAAGATAAGATCCGCTCATCGGGTCTCCATGTCATCGCGCATCATCTGCTTCGGGGGCAGGATCCGGAGCACTTTTCCGGTTATCACGATCATTGCTCAGGGTTTAACGTAGGTAGACGCTGTCAGGTTAACTGGTTAGGTGAGTATCGTGAGTTATGCACTATGCTGCTTCTGCAGCCATGGTACTGGGAGATACCGCACGTTTTATAAAGTCGCAGAGGAAAAGATAGTATTATACACGCTATAACAATGGTGACAAGGAAAAGAGTGGCGAAGCGGTAGGAGAACTAAAAAGCAAACAAGCCGGTTTATGGATATTACTTACTAGAACAAGCTGATTCATAGCTAGGGGGCACTGAAATGGGTGAGGGCATAGAAATAAAGAAGGAAGGAATATTCATTCCCCTCACGTTATTAAAAGGGATAGGTTGTGAGGAGTTTGAAGTTGAGATTTCGGAATCAGAGCTAAAAATTCGACCCAAAAGTTATACAAAACGGATGTTTGGGTTTTTCAAAACGGACGAAAAATTAGTGGAACTTGTTATCGATGGCTATGAGAAAGAACCGGAAAGAAGATACTTCGGTGAAGAACAATCTGATAGCTTTTGATTTGCCGGACTTGATTTTTGTAGACGCAAATATCTTCGTAGATCACGCCGCCGCGAATCAGGGTTATGGAAAATCATGTGAAACATTTTTAGAGGATTTTGAAAAACCATACCAATCTTATCCGCAAATCTTAAATATATGGGGTTCATATATTCATAAAAATGAAAACTTTTGT